>JACNJR010000053.1 GCA_014382495.1 Candidatus Cloacimonadota bacterium
GAATAAAACACAAACCAATATCATTAACCATCCTAACAAGATTTGCAATCTTGTTTCATTTATATTTTCTAATATTTTATTTGAAGTGCGAAAACGAGCCGCCAACGGCGGAGAACTTTTCGCGTGTAATTGAGAAATGGATTCCCAGTTAAATTGGGAATGACAAAAATGTAAGTTCCAAACAATGTTACAAATGTTGTTAATATCATTTTTGGAAAAGAAATTAAAAAACACAATTTTTCCCATTCGTGTTTTCGTGACTAATTTAACAAAATCGATAAAAATATTGACAACAATTATTGACAAATCATTAAATACAATTTCCAAAAAAGAGAGGATGGGACTGGTGTCCCGGCTGGTCTTCAAAACCAGTAGTGGGCGGATAAAACCGTCTGTGGCAGGTTCGATTCCTGTCCTCTCGGCCATTTCTAATAAAAATATAATTTTAAAAAATGAAAAACGAAGAGTTCAAAAAAATTCCAGCAGTAGATAAACTTTTGAATCAGATTGAAATTCTGAAATTGAAAGAAAAATTCAGCACAGAACTGATTACATACGCAATCAGGCAGATACTAAATCACGAAAGGGAAAAAGCTGTTCGCAGAATTTCTGTTTCAAATATTGATAAAATCGTCAAAAAAATCAAACTTCTTATCAATCTAATTGCAGAAAAATCTTTGAAACCTGTTCTGAATGCAACCGGAATAATTCTTCACACAAATCTTGGCAGAGCACCACTCGGAAAGATGGTCTTGAAAGCGATTGAGCCAATAATAGATGGATATTCAAACTTGGAATTCGATTTGCAAATGGGCAAAAGAGGACAAAGAGATACTCACATTTCAGAACTGATAAAATTTGTAACAAAAGCAGAGGATGCAATCGTTGTAAACAACAATGCAGCCGGCGTTTTTCTCACTTTGAAAACTTTCGCACAACGCAAAGAGGTAATTATCTCACGCGGAGAATTGATTGAGATTGGCGGGTCGTTCCGCATTCCAGAAATTATGAAGGCGAGCGGAGCAAAAATGGTGGAAGTCGGCACCACAAATCGCACACATCTCGCCGATTATGAAAATGCCATTACAGAACGGACAAAAATTATTCTCAAAGTGCACAAATCGAATTATTATGTCGGCGGATTTGCAGAAGAAGTTGAACTGAAAGCACTTTCCAAACTTGCTAAAAAACACAATCTGATCTCTGTTTTCGATATCGGTTCTGGACTTTTGCAAAAACCTGAAGGAATAAATTTGAAGAATGAGCCCGATGTCCGAAACAGTTTGAAATCGGGTGTGGATATCATTACTTTTAGTTGTGATAAAATTCTCGGCGGACCTCAAGCAGGAATTATTGCCGGCAAAAAGGAGTTGATTTCCAAAATTGCAAAATCGCCTTTGATGAGAACATTGCGAGTTGGCAAAATGACAATCGCGGCATTAAGCTCAGTTCTGACATTGTATCTCAAAGCGGAAAACCTTCAAGCAAATCTTCCCGTTTTCCAGATGCTGAATAGAAAGAAATTGTATCTAAAAAAACTTGCTGAAAGATTAAAATCTGAATTTGAAAAATATAATGTTAAGTCAAAAATTCTAAAAACCAAAGCTAGATGCGGAGGTGGAACACTTCCGGAAATTAAAATAGATAGTTTTTCAGTAATGCTGATTTCGCCAGAAAATTGTAAAAATTTTGCTGAAAATGTCTTCAAAAATTTATTGAAATTGAATTTGCCAATCCTTGCAATTTTACGGGAAGGAGATCTTCATTTTGATGTTTTGACCATTTATGAAAACGATATTTCTTACATCGCAAAATCAGTTTCTGAAAATTTACCTTAATTTTTTTTAAATTTATGAAACATTTAATAATGGGGACAGCCGGACATATTGACCACGGAAAAACTGCATTAATAAAGGCATTAACAGACATTGATTGCGATACACACAAAGCGGAAAAAGAGCGCGGAATTACAATCAATCTCGGCTTTGCACATCTTGACCTTCCGAGCGGCAACAGCATCGGAATTATTGATGTGCCGGGCCACAAAGATTTCGTGAATACAATGGTCGCTGGTGCAAGCAGCATCGACTTTGTGATGCTTGTCATTGCAGCTGATAGCGGAATTATGCCACAAACAATCGAACATCTGAAAATCATCGAAATGCTCGGAACAAAAACCGGATTTGTCGTCTTAACCAAAATTGATATTGTTGATGAGGAACTGCTTTCCATCGCTGAAGAGGAAATTTCTGAGTTCATAAATGGAACCATTTTGGAAAATTTTCCAATTATAAAAACTTCTGCAAAAACAAAAGAGGGAATTTCCGAACTGAGGAAATTTTTATCAGAAATTGTCTCAAAAATCGAAGATAGAAAATCTGAAGAAATTTTCAGAATGTTTATTGATAGAATTTTTACCAAACAAGGTTTGGGAACGATTATTACTGGCTCCGTTATCTCCGGGAATTTGTCGAAAAACGACACATTATACCTTCTTCCCGACAAAAAAGAATTGCGTATTCGTAGAATGGAACGGCACGGAAAAGAGGTCGAAAAAATTTCTGCTGGCGACAGAGCTTCGATGAATCTTGTCGGTCTGAAACCAGAAAATTTCAGAAGCGGAATGCTCCTTTCGGATAGAATTCTTCGGAAAACATTTATGATTGATGCCGAACTCACACTTTTTCAGCACAATCGAAAATTCGGAATCTGGACGCAAGTAATTTTCCTTCTTGGAACTTTTCAAGCGCAGGCACACATTCATCTGATTGACAAAAATAAGCTTAAAGGCGGCGAAAAAACAATTGTCCAAATTCATCTCGATAATCCTTGTATCGCACAGTATAACGACAGATTTGTAATTCGCAGCAGTTCAAGCGATATCACTCTTGGCGGCGGAAAAATTATCGATGCTTATCCTCTTCATCATAAAAGAAGAACGAAAAAACTGCTCAAAAATCTTCATAAAATTATTGATGGCGGAATTTCTGAATTAGTTGCATCAGAAGTAAGAAAATGCCGAACAGCAGTTACAGACAAGCAGATCGCTGATATTTTAAATATATCGTTGGAAGAAGTTCAAAAAATCATTTCCACATCGTTGCCAAAAAATGTTGGCGTCTTACATTCGAAAAACACGACTTATCTCATAACTTCCGATAAAAAGGTGAATCTGCAAAATAAAATAATAAAGCAGTTGCAAGCATTTCACAAAGAAAATCCTCTCGAAGATGGAGGAAAAACTTTTGATGAGTTGAAAGGAATTTTGGATTCAAAACAGAATTCCGATACTAAATTTTTGCTTGAAAAAATAATTGACGAACTTCAGAAAACTGAAAAATTGAAAAAAGTTGGAGATACATTTGCGCTGAAATCTCATAATGTCACACTTTCTCAAAAAGATAATAAGCAGATAAATTGCGTTGAAAATCTTCTCAAAAATTCTAAAATGAAAATTCCGCTAATAACCGATTTGGTTTCAAATGCAGAAAAATATGAAATTTCAGGAAATAGATTAAAACAAATTTTGCAACATCTCGTAACTCACAAAAAGGCGTATAATGTCGGCGGGAATTATATTCATAGCACAATTGTGAACAGCTGCCGCGAGCAATTGTTGAAATATTTTTCCAAACATAAAAATGGAATTACCGTTGCAAATTTTCGGAATTTGGTGAGCGGAAACAGAAAAATTTGTCTTCATCTATTGACACAATTTGACAATGAAGGAATATCAACAAGGTATGAAGATTTCAGAATTATCACCGAAAAAGGAAAAAAGTTATTAAACGAAATGGAGAAACAAAAGTGAAAAAAATCGATGTAGTAAAACTGACACACTTTATTCAAGCAGCTGGCTGAGCGGCCAAAATAAGTTCGTCGGACTTACACGAAATTATTAAAAATCTGCCCCTTAAATCAGACCCGAATCTGCTGGTCGGTATGCTCAATTGCGATGATGCTGGTGTCTATAAAATCAGCGACGATATTGCTTTGGTACAAACTGTCGATTTTATTACTCCAGTTGTAAATGACCCGTATACTTTTGGTCAAATTGCAGCGGCAAACAGCTTGAGTGATGTTTTCGCTATGGGGGCTAAAGCCATTTCTGTTCTTAATTTAGTTTCGTATGACGCTGTTAATCTAACTATAAAAAATCTAAAAGACATACTGAGAGGAAGTTTAGACAAAGTGCATGAAGCAGGCGCAACTTTATTAGGCGGTCATTCTATCAAAGATACTGAAATGAAATACGGACTTTCTGTTATGGGAAAAATTCATCCAAATAAAATTTTGAGAAATAATACTGCCAGGATTGGCGACAATCTGATTTTAACAAAACCTCTCGGCACAGGTTTGATTACAACAGCTAATAAGCAAGAAAAATCACCAGAAAATCTGATAAAAAAAGCTATTTTTTATATGACTTGTTTGAACAAAAAAGCTTCTGAACTTGCTCAGGAAGTTGGCGTTACTGCTATGACAGATGTAACAGGATATGGATTGCTCGGGCATCTTTTCGAAATGACGAATGATAATATATCGATGCAAATAGAATTATCACAAGTGCCATTCATCAAAGGAGTAAAAGAATTAGCAAAAACAGGTTTATTTCCTGGCGGTTCAAAGAGCAATAAAAAATTTTATCAAAAATATGTTTCCTTATCAAATAAAAATATCACGAAAGAAGAATTGATGCTAATGTATGATGCGCAGACTTCTGGAGGACTTCTTATTGCCGTTCGTCCACAAAATTCTGAATTGCTTTTAAACAAATTACATCAAGCGGGATTGGAATGGTGTAAAAATATTGGAAGAGTAACTAAAAGCAAAGAAAAGGCAATAGAGATTATTTAGTTTTTCTAAAAAATATTTCATAAAATTATTTGTAAATGGGAAAAAATGAAGCCAATTTATTTGGATTATAATGCGACAACTCCAATCGCACCCGAAGTAGTAGAAGCGATGAAACCATTTTTGGAAGATAATTTTGGCAATCCATCAAGTAAACATTGGTATGGAATTCAAGTCAAAAAAGCTGTCGAATTCGCAAGAAAACAGATTGCAGATTTAATCGATGCAAATCTGGATGAAATTATCTTCACAAGCGGTGGAACAGAATCTAATAATTTCGCAATAAAAGGAATTGCATTTGCACACAAAAACAGAGGAAATCATATCATAACCTCATCTGTGGAACATCCAGCTGTTTCAAATGTGTGCAAATTTTTGGCTTCGCAAGGATTTGATATCACATATCTTCCGGTAAATAAATTTGGTCAAATCAATCCAGAAGATGTTGAAAAAGTAATTACTTCAAAAACTATTTTGATTTCAATAATGCATGCAAATAACGAGGTTGGCACAATTCAACCAATTTCGAGAATTTCAAAAATTGCTAAAAAAAATAATATTTTTTTTCATTCAGACGCTGCTCAATCTGTCGGGAAAATTCCTGTAAATGTGAACGAAATGGGAATTGACCTTCTCTCAATTGCCGGACATAAATTATATGCGCCAAAGGGAATTGGAGCACTTTATATTCGACGCGGAACTAAATTGCAAAAATTGATTCACGGAGCAAATCATGAACAGAATTTGCGCGCTGGAACGGAAAATGTGTTTGGAATTGTTGGGCTTGGAAAGGCCTGTGAAATTGCAAAACGAGACCTTGATAAAAATTTCAAATATATGAAGAAAATGCGAGACCGGCTTCATCATAAATTGAAAAATTCAAATTTAAATTTTCGCTTAAATGGGCATCCGGAAAAAAGTTTGCCAAATACATTAAATTTAAGTTTTTTCAAAATTGATGCGAGTGATGCACTTTTTAAAATGCCCGATATTGCTGCTTCTGCTGGCGCTGCTTGCCACTCTAACAAAGTTGAAACTTCCGCTGTTCTGAAAGCTATGAAAATTTCTCCTGAATATTCAATGGGAACTATACGATTCTCAGTCGGAAAATTTACAACTGAAAATGAAATTGACGATGCAGCTGAAATCATAACTAAAATTATCGGAAAATTTCAATTAAATTAAAATTTTACTTGACAAAAAAGCATAATATAATATTTTTTGGCAAAGCTTTTTTGAATAAAAAAATTAGGGGGCAAAAATGAAAAAACTAATAACACTCTGTTTGTTCTTAGTGATGGCTATAACTTTATTTTCGCAAGATTGGAACGATATTTCTATTGGAATAATTCCCGAAAATCCAAACACAAACGATGAAATTGTAATTAGTGTTAGTGGTCAAACCACATCAAATCTAATTTCTGTAAATACAGCTTACACAATTACGGAAAATGGAACAATTGTTGTTCAAACTGAGGTTTATCAAGGAATGTATGCTGTTGTCGAAAATTTCGAAGCAGAAAACAATATCGGCTCTTTAGTCGCTGGAAGTTATGAAGTCGTTGCCAATGTAGATTACTTTGTTATCAATGAAAACGGCGATTATACTCAATTCGATAATAAGCAAGGAAGCGCATCTTTTGAAGTTCTCGAAGCAGATTACAATCAAATTATCTTTGGCTATGTAACTTCGATTTCAGAAGATGGAGAAACATTGCCAATTGCAGGTGCTACCATAACCGTAATGGCAGCTGATTTGGAAATAGAAAGTACGATAACTGACGAGAATGGTTTTTATGAACTTGCTTTTTATTACGATTGGTATGGTCCGGTAACCGTAGTTTGCGAAGCGGAAGGTTACAATTCTGAAACTGTTACCTTCTTCCCTGAAAGTGAAGAGCACGAATTGAATTTTACACTAACGCCTATTTCTAATCCTGAAGAAATTCATCTTTTCGGATATGTAAATTTTGTTACAGAAAATGGTATAACTTTTCCAATTGAGGGCGCAACTATCAGAATTGACCAGTTATCTGATGATGAATTTGCTACAACAGATGAAAATGGTTTTTACGAAATTACTTTCGATTATATCTGGAATGGACCAATTACTGCGATATGCGAACTGGAAGGATACGAATTGCAATCTGTGACCTTTTTCCCCGATGGTCCAGAACATCAACTTGATTTTACATTTGTTTTAGAAGATCAAAATTTAATTTTATTTTATGGAACTGTTTACGGAGAAGATAGCGCCGGTAATGAACAAATTCCAATTGAAGGTGCAATAATAAGAATTCTTGAACTTCCAGATGGCGAGTTTGTCACGACAAACGCAAATGGCTATTATGTATTCTATTTTGAATGGCCAGTTTGGGGTCCAGTTACAGTTGAATGTTCTGCGGAAGGATATGTTACGGAAACGGAAACTGTCTGGTATCCGACGGATATGATAGAAGAGGTGAATTTTTCTCTCACTCCGATTTCTGACCCAAGCGAGATTTTTCTGTATGGCTATGTAAATGGATTAACAAATGATGGCGATTTGCAACCAATTGAGAATGCAACTGTGCAAAGTGTTGTGAGTGGAGAATTTGCTACAACTAATGAAAATGGATATTATGAACTTTCATTTATTTGGAATTGGGATAGCGCAGTAGTAGTCAATTGCGTGGCAGAAGGTTATGAATCTGAAACCGTTTCATTCTTTCCTGAAAATCAGCAAGTTGAATTGAATTTCGAACTTGAACCGATTTCACAAGATTTCGGATTTCTTATTGGTCACATCGGAAGCAATGTAGATTGGTATTTCGATGACGGAACGAATATCGAAAATGCTTTTGTGCATGTTTCCAATGCAATGTATGAAGCCGAAACATATTCCGATGATAACGGTATTTTCCAATTTGAACTTCCGCCAGCTGGAGGTTACAGTTCTTACACAATTTTGGCAACAGCAGAATATTATGAAGATACTTATGTGGATTATATTGAAATCGGCGAAGGAGATACGACTTATGTTGAAGTTGTAATGCAACCTGCATATAATTTAGGCGATGTTGATGACAATGGCGATATTCAAGCTTTTGATGCGGCTACTGTGCTTCAATATTCGGCTGGAATGATAGAATTTGAGGGTTGGCAGATTTGGGCTGCTGATGTTGACGGCAATGGCCAAATACAAGCTTTTGATGCAGCACTTATCTTGCAATATTCAGCTGGACTCATCGATGAATTTCCGATTAATGCAGGAATCAATCTTATTGATGAATCGAATTCCGGTTGTTTGAATTCAAAAGATGAAGAAGCGTATATCGAAGTTTTTGTAAATGGCAACGAGATGACTTTATTCTTTTTTCATCCTTCTCTGAATTGCGGTCTAATTGCAGATTGGAGCGGCTGGTTGGAAGACGATATATTTTATGTTGAAATGGATAATATCGGTCAGCCAACAGATTGTGAATGTCCTTTTGAATTAACTGTCACTTTCGGTCCATTTGAAGTTGGAACCTACACACTTGATTTTTGGAATGGAGATTTTGGATATCCAATTTTTACGATTGAGGAATAAAAAAAGTTCCTCAAACACTCCTCTTTGAGGAAGAAAAAAATATAAAAACTGAAACACAAAATTCAAATTTAAAAAATAAAAAACATTTGTGTTTTTTGTGCCTTTGCGCTAATTTTATTTTTTGTAAAACAATTTTAATTTACTAAAATCACATTATAACTAAATCTTTTTCCTTGACAAAAATATATTTATTTTAGCTTATTAAATCAAAATAAATAAAAAAGGAAAAAAATGAAAAAAATTTTTATTATATTAATTTCGCTTTTATGCACCTCATTGCTGCTCGCAAACATAATCTCACAAGAATATTATTTTGAAAATCCAGCCGTCACAAAACAACAGAATTACTATAAAATCAAATTCGAAAACACAAAACAATTTGGAAAAATTGGAGAACCATCTCTGCCATATCGAGGAGCTAAACTTCTCTTGCCAGAAGGCGAAATTGCAATTTCTGTCAATATCAAAAAATATGACAAAATCGAGCTAAAAGATGAAATCACACTTGCACCAATTCAGCCGCAATATCCATTATCTTATGATGGTAAGATAGAAATTTTGGACGCTGATTCTCCCGTCTATTTCCAAGATGCAATTTATCCTGAAATTCCTTATGAAAATTTATCAACTCATTTTTATTCAGGATTTGGAATTGGATTCGCAGCGATAACTCCGATTGAATATATTCCTTCAGAAAACAAAATCTCTTATTACAAAAAAGTAGTTGTAGAAATTACGACAGAATTTAGTCAAAATTCCAAAAATGCTCTGAAATTTCTTCATAATTCAGATTTCATTATTAAAAATTTAAGTAAAATTGTGGATAATCCTGAAGCTGTAAATTCGTATAATTTGCCAAAATCTCGAACTGACGATATCGATTATTTAATTTTAACGGAAGAATCGAAGATAGAAATTTGGCAGGATTTCGCAAATATCTATCTTAATCGTGGATTGAATGTTGAGATTTTTGCCGTTGAGGATGTTGAAGATAATTTCGATGGAGTGGATCTTCAAGATCAAATTAGGAATTTCTTCATCGAAAAATATACCGAATCGGATATAAAATTTATCTTACTTGCGGGAGATATAGATGTAATCCCACATCGCGGAATGTACGGAATTGTAAATGCCGAAAGCGATGACCCGTCAATCGATTACGACATTCCAACAGATTTATATTATGCTTGCCTTGATAGAAGTGGTTCGCCCGGCGATGGTCCAGATTGGAATAACGATAACGATGACAGATGGGGCGAACAATGGGAAGCAGACCTTATGCCAGAATTCGCAATCGGAAGATTTTGCTATAATAATAATGACGAAATTGGCAATTTCACAAATAAAGTAAATTCGTATTTGAATTCTCCAATTATTGATGAGACGACGACAGCGCTTATGCTTGGCGAAGATTTGGGCTGGGCAGCTTGGGGTGGCGAATATATGAATGAGATGATTGATGGCTCTTATGCAAATGGCTACACAACTGTCGGCGTGCCGCTTGATTGGAACATTACGACTCTGTATGATATGAATGGTTACTGGAATGGAAATGACCTCTTCCCACTTATGAGCAATGGACCAAATCTTATCAATCATCTTGGACATTCGGGCGTTGGTTACACGATGAAACTTTCTACTTCGCAAGTCACAAATACGAATATTACAAATGATGGAACAAATCATAATTTTTCGATAATTTTCACACAAGGATGTTACGGAGGCGCCTTCGATATGGGAGATTGCATAACTGAAAAATTCACTTCAATTGCAAACGCTTCCGTGAGTATGATCGCCAATTCCAGATACGGCTGGGGAGATGGTGGAGGAACTGACGGCGCATCTCAACACATTCATCGCGAATTTATTGATGCAATTTTCGATGAAAATATTTTCGAACTTGGAAATGCTTTACACGATGCAAAAATCGACATTATTCCATTTATGTCAAATGTGATTTATTGGTGCGATTATGAGACGAATCTAATCGGCGACCCAGCGCTTTCCATTTGGACAGATATTCCACAAACTATCACCGCAGAATATTTAGAAGAGATTGAAATTGGGGCTGACCAAATCTATGTTTCGGCAGATGCGATAAATGCTAATGTTGTTATCACAAAAAATGAAAATATAGTTGGAAGCGGAAATACTGGATTTTTCGGAACTACAACAATATATTTTGAAAATCCTGTTCTCGAGCTGACAAATCTGACGATTCACATCAGCAAATATAATCATTATCCATTTACTGGAAATATCGAAGTTGTCGCTTCGCAAAATGCTTATGTGGTTTGCGATAATGTAACTTACGAAGAGACCGGCGATTACATTGATGGCTCAATTCAATCTTTGGATGAAGTAAATTTGGATATAACTTTGGCGAATATCGGCTTGGAAAACACAGCGGCAGAAGTTACTGCAAATTTAACTTCAGAATCCGATTTTGTTATAATTTTAGATGGAACAATTGAGACGACAGAAATTTCAGCTTCAAGTTCAATCTTTCTCGATAATGCCTTCCAGATTGAGTTGCAACCCGGCTTAACAGATGGTGCAGAAATTCCGCTCGAAATCGAAGTTGTTTCAAATTCTGATTCTTGGACAACTGAAATTTTCTTACAAGCAAATGCTCCTGTTTTGGAATTTGATAATTATTTTCTCGCCATAACTTCTGGGAATAATCAAATTTTAGAACCTGGCGAAACTGCGGATGTCTATATTTTTTACAATAATATTGGAAATGGATTTTCATATAATCTCGCGACAACTCTCTATTCTTACGACAGTTACATCACATTTTCTGGAATAGATATTATGCCTCAATTGGCTCCTGGTGAGACAAATATGACAATCACTCCTCTTGAAATTCAGATTGCGTCGGATTGTCCAACAGATTATACAATTCAGATTGAATTGATGGGAATCGATGAGACAGCAACGCTGATTGAAAGTTCGTTTGATGTCAATATTGGCACATATGGTTTTGATTTTGATGATGGAATTGAAGTTTGGAATCATTCAGCATTAACCGCCGGATATTCTGACGAATGGCATTTGAGCACGGAAAGAAATCATACAACGGATGGAACTTTCAGTATGAAATGCGGCTCGCAAGATGAAGAAGATTATCCAAATTACATCCACGCAGGAATGACAACTCCGGAAATTATGTTGTCACCAAATACTTTTGCAAAATTTTATCATTGGATGGAGACAGATACATATGACGAATCAACCGTTTGGGATGGTGGCTTGATTGAAATTTCAGAAAATGGCGGAGAATTTCAACAAATTGAACCTATCGGTGGTTATCCATTTGCGATTATGAATCTCCAAACTTCTCCATTTGAAGCTGAAACTCCCGTATTTGCTGGCGAAATCGATTGGCAAGAGGTTGAACTTGATTTGTCAGAATTTTCCGGAATGGTCCAACTCAGATTTGTTTTTGGAAGTGCAACCTTGCCAACTGCAGAAGGTTGGTATATTGATGATTTCATAATTGGAAATTACGAAATTGTTTACGGCGATGTAGATGGCGACGATAATGTCTCCTCGTTTGACGCTGCGCTAACATTGCAATATTCAGCAGGGCTAATTTCTGGTTGGACTGAAAGCCAAATTTGCGTTGCTGATGTGAATAGCGATGAAAATATTTCATCTTATGATGCAGCACTCATTTTGCAATATTCAGCTGGACTTATTGATGAATTTCCTGTCGAAGGTAAATAAGAAAAATAAATTACAAAATCCAAAATCCAAATATCAAATCATTCAAAAGCAGATTCTTCGAATAAAACACAAACTAATATTATTAACCATCCTAACAAGATTTGCAATCTTGTTTCATTTATATTTCTTAAGTAGACCAGTTCTATCGTTGAATTCGCGAATTAATTCATCCCAATCTTCGTAAGCGTGAAACTTCTCTTTCCAATAATTCTCATCATACCATTGCTGATTGAGTTCTTCCACATTTTTTCCTTGTTGTTCTATCCAAGTAAAGTATTTCAGATTGTGCATTCGTTTCTTATCCCAATAAGAAAGTTCAAGCATATAATCCAAACCGATTCCCATCAAATATCTTTCAAAATCCGCAACAGCATTGCATTCTGAATATTCTCCACTTTTATCTTTAACTTCTTGCATTCTTGATTGATAAAGTTCCATCGAATCTGTGGAGATAGTGAATACGACATCATCTTCGTTCATTTCATAATACTTTGCCATTTTGATTGCTCCGATAAGATTTGCGATTGACGAAATTCCCAGCAAATCGAGTTTATCAACAAATTCTGGATTAATCCCTTTTTTAATGAGATATTTTTTCCCTTCTGGCTCATTGAATAATTTCATAAGATTTATGCAGGCATCATCGTCAATATCCGCGACCATATCCATATTTTTCATATTGTGAATCCACGGAACATGCTTATCGCCGATTCCTTCTATTCGATGTCCGCCATAGCCGTTGAGAAGCAGCGTTGGACATTGAAGTGCTTCACCTGCACAGACCTTTATTTCTGGAAATTTCTCTCTAAGATAATCTGTGCAACCGAGCGTTCCAGCAGAACCTTGAGTGAGAAAAATTGCTTTCAGATTTTGACCTTTTTTCTTTTCCGAAAGGAAGACCTCTTCAATTGCTCTACCAGTTACAGCATAATGCCAAACAGCATTTCCAAATTCTTTGAACTGATTGAGAACGACAATTTCGTCACCATATTCTGATTTTAATTCTTTTGTTTTGTCGTAAATCTCCTTCACATTACTTTCACATCCTGGAGTGGCGTAAATTTCAGCTCCAACTTTTTCAAGCCATTCGAATCTCTCTTTTGACATCCCTTCCGGCAGGACAGCAATTGAAGGACAGGCAAGAAGATATGAGTTGTAAGCGCCACCACGGCAGTAATTTCCAGTGGATGGCCAAAGTGCTTTCTGCTCTGTTGGGTCAAATGCGCCCATTATCAATTTCTCGACAAGTGGGCCAAATGTTGCTCCAACTTTGTGCGAGCCAGTTGGAAAAAATTTTCCCAAAAGTATAAATATTCTCGCTTTTGTTCCAGACAATTCTGATGGAATTTCAAGATAATTTACATCGCCAAATCCACCACCATATTTTACTGGCTCGTTTTTCCAACTAATCCTGAAAAGATTTCTTGGATTCAAATCCCACAATCCTATCTCTTTCAATTCGTCACGAATTCCCGAACAAATTTTATTCGGATTTATCATCTCATCGTAAGTCGGAAGGATGATGTCCCTTTCACGACAGCGTTCTATCGTGTTTTTGAAAACTTCATTATTTTCAATTTCTCTCGCTATTTTTAATTTTCTCATTCTTGGCTCCCAAATATTTTCCATTTTTAATTTATATTTTTTCTAAATTCAACAATTTTTTTCCAAAAAAAGATAATTCTTGACAAATTTTCCAGTACGAACTTCGGATGAGTTAAAAAAATAAATGAGGAGAAATTATGTCAATAAATCTTCAGGAGTTGTTTTCAGTTAACGCAAATGGAATTAATAAATTGGCTACAATTCATACACTACGACATAGTTTTGCTACACATCTTTTAGAACATGGAACTGACCTCAGATATATTCAGGAATTATTAGGACATAAAAGCAGTAAAACAACAGAAATCTATACACATGTTACTCATACAACAAAAAATAAAATTGTAAGTCCTTTGGATAATTTGGATTTAAAAATTAATAAAATAGATACGATCAAGAGTAAAGAAGATGAAAAATATTATTATGAGAAATCCACGACATTTGTCGTATATAACCCCAAATTAGGGGGTGTTCGCGACAAAATTGACG
>JACNJR010000004.1:0-10527 GCA_014382495.1 Candidatus Cloacimonadota bacterium
GGAGAATTTATAGATTATCAGCATTATGCGTTTCTGCAGGTGAGCTTTTCCGTTAGGCTATATTCAATAAAAATAAATAAATTGGAGGATTTAATGAAATTCTTAATAATTATTTTAAGCCTTTTCATTATTTTTGGAATGTTTTGTTGTTCAAATAACGATGGTAATGACGGAGGTTCTATAGGTCCAGGTGATTTCCCCGCAAATTCAGATGTCTCAGAAGATGGATTAATTGAACAATTTGATTATTCACTACATTTTTATAATTATAGTTATAGTATTCCTAGTATTTCAATATTTTCAACTCAATATGTAACTAACAGCGTATTTAAACTAAATGATATTGAAATAGTAATGAATTGGGAAAGTGATGAGTATTGCTGGTATTGGTATCTTGATTATGAGTTACCCGAAGGTGTTAATATTAGCCCTGGGACAAATGTTTCATATTATTTGAATATAAATGGAAATATATTTTCAGGGAATATGTTTATGCCCTATTATCCGGATGTATACTGGCCTGAATTTAACATTGAAGAAGATTATATTTTTAATTGGTCTTTACAGGAAGATTCAAATATACAATTAGTATGGAACGGAATTGAGGATAATGATGATTGTAATCAATATCATTGGCAATTAGAAGGTAATTTAAGAAATTTTACAATTTCAAAAATCTACTATCAAGATTTTAATGAAGATGAGTTATGTTTTTGGTTAGATTTTTATAATATTAACTATAAAAATTTTGGTGATTGTTTTGTATTTGCAAGTTCCGATGACTGGTATCAATATCCTGAAAATAAAAGGTATTTATACCATAAAACACTAAATAAGCAAGACAAAATTTTAAGTATAATAAAAAAATTGGACTTAAATAACAGATAAAAGCCTAACCCCCGCTTCACCTGACAAAAACGCAGATGGGTTCTGATTTTTTAGTTTAGATGGCATTCAAAAGTTTAGTTGGAGAATTTATAGATTATCAGCATTATGCGTTTCTGCAGGTGAGCTTTTCCGTTATAGAATCCAAAGAATTTGATTATACAATAAACACGGGTTTTGGAATTGGTATGGAATGGCAGATATTAAAGAATAATGAAAACTTTATACTCTCGTTTGAATGGCCATTGGTTTTTTCTTTTAAGAAAGATGATTTTTCTATTATGATGTATATTCCACAAGCAGGAATACATTATTATTTCAAATAAAAGAAAGCCCTGAAAATTTTCAGGGCTTTTTATTTTTCCAAACAAATTACATTTTATTTTTCTGCTAATTTTTTATAAATCTCATATCTCTCTTTTGCTTCAATTGCTGCTTGTTTGAAGAGCTTTTTCGCAATTTCCGGATACTGCTGCACTAATGTGAGATAACGATTTTCATTATCAAGAAATGTCTGATAATCTAATTTCGGCTCTTTCGAATCGAGAGTCAATGGATTCTTTTCCTCTTTCGCAAGTAACGGATTATATCGATACAGAATCCAATATCCGCTATCAACTGCTAATTTTTCCTCATCTTGAACCTTTCGCATATCAATTCCATGAGCAATGCACGGCGAATATGCAATAATCAGAGATGGTCCATCATACGCTTCTGCTTCAAGAAATGCTTTCAGACATTGATTCTGACTTGCGCCCATTGCGATACACGCGACATAAACATATCCATAGCTCATCGCCATCATTCCGAGGTCTTTCTTTTTTGTGCGTTTTCCAGCTGCTGCGAATTTCGCGACCGAACCAGTCGGAGTAGCTTTAGATGCTTGTCCGCCTGTGTTTGAATAGACCTCAGTATCAAGAACGAGAACATTGATATTTTTATTTGAAGCGAGAACATGGTCGAGTCCGCCATATCCGATATCATACGCCCAACCATCTCCGCCGAAACTCCAAACGCTTTTATCAACAAGATAATTCTGCAATTCAATGATTTTTTCAAGAATTGGTTTCGCTTTGCTTGTAACACTCTTTAGAGTTTTTGGAAGAAGATTTTTTGTTTTTATGGCTGCATTTTTTGCTTCAGCAGAAACAGATTTCCATAATTTCAAATTCATTTTCAACGCATTTTCAAGTTCGGAAATAGTCCCAATTTTAAGCAGTTTTTCAATGTTATTTTTCAACTGTCTTCTATTCGAATCGACAGCCAAACGCATTCCAAATCCGTATTCAGCATTATCTTCAAACAAGGAATTTGCCCAAGTTGGACCGTGGCCATTTTTGTCTTTACAATATGGCATTGTCGGAAATGTTCCGCCATAAATTGAAGAGCAACCTGTCGCATTTGCGATTATCATTCTATCGCCGTAAAGTTGTGTCGCAAGTTTCACATAAGGAGTTTCGCCACAGCCAGCACAAGCGCCGCTAAATTCAAAATATGGCATAAGAAATTGGCTTCCTTTTACAGTTTCTCGTCTCGTTCCATCGAGAATATTGTCAGGAAGTTTTTCGAAAAATTTTTCATTTTCATTCTCGCCATTTTTCCTCGCATCTTCAATCGAAATCATTTTCAGCGCTTTTTCTTTCGCAGGACAAATCTGCACGCAGCAATCGCATCCAACACAATCTTCGATATAAACTTGCAATCGATATTTCAAATTTCTATCATTTTTCGTTTTTGATTTCAAGGTTACGAAATTTTCTGGTGCGTCTCCCAAATCTTTCGGCTCTATCTGTTTCGGACGAATTGCAGAATGCGGACAAACTAAGGCGCATTGATTGCATTGAATACACTTTTCAGGATTCCATTTCGGGATTTCAGCTGCAACTCCGCGTTTCTCCAATTTTGTAGTTCCTGTCGGAATTTGACCATCAAACGACATTTTTGAAACCGGAATTGTGTCGCCTTTGAAGTGCATTATTGTTTCAATTACATTTTTAGAAAAATCATCTGCGCCATCTGGAATGAGTTTTGAAACTTGTGCAGATTTCGTTATTTTATCAGGAATTTGAATCCTTTCCAATGCCTCAATCGCTTTATCTACAGCATTCCAATTCTTCTCAACGACCCTCTCGCCCTTTTTTATGAAAGTTTTTTTGATAGCATTTTTGATAAGTTTGATGGCTTCTTGTTCTGGCAGAACTCCAGAAATTTTGAAAAATGCTGCCTGCATCACAGTATTGATTCTTCCGCCAAGACCAAGCTCTTGTGCAATTTTCAACGCATCAATGTTGTAAACTTTTATCTTCTTCGCAATAATCGTCTTCTGCATATCTTTTGTCAGATTTTCAAAAATTTTATCAACACTCCAATTTGAGTTCAGAAGGAATGTGCCACCCTCAACAATACCTTCCAAAATATCATAACGTCCAATATATGATGAATTGTGAAGCCCGATAAAATCGACATTATTCAGCAGATATTGGGATTGAATTTTCTCTTTTCCGAATCGTAAATGCGAGATTGTAACGCCGCCAGATTTTTTGGAATCGTATTGGAAATATCCCTGCACATACATATCAGTATTATCGCCAATGATTTTGATTGAATTTTTACTTGCTCCTACAGTTCCGTCAGAGCCGTAACCCCAGAATTTACAACGAATTACATTTTGGGATTCAGCATCAATTTCTTTATCGATTTTTATAGATTTATGCGTGACATCGTCTTCGATTCCGACTGTGAAATCGTGAGTGCATTTTCCATCAAGATGGTCAAAAACTGCTTTCACCATTGAGGCTGAAAATTCTTTTGAAGAGAGTCCGTAACGACCGCCGATAATTTCGATATTTTTATTTTTCAATGCAACAGAAATGTCGAGATAAAGCGGTTCGCCGACAGAACCTGGCTCTTTTGTTCTATCCAGAACGGCAATTTTTTTCACTGTTTTTGGAATTGCAGAGATAAGGGCTTCCGCTGAAAATGGACGATACAATCTAACTTTGACAGCACCAACTTTTTGACCTTGATTAGTCAGATAATTCACCGTCTCTTCAATTGTTTCAGTTGCAGAACCCATTGCGACGATAATTTTTTCTGCATTGGGAGCTCCAACATAATCAAATAATTTGTATTGCCGACCAATTTTTTTCGCAAATTTATTCATATATTCTTGCACAATTTGTGGAGTTGCATCGTAAAATTTATTCACAGTTTCGCGTCCTTGAAAATAAACATCAGGATTTTGCGCGCCGACTTTCATCATCGGCTTCTGCGGATTCATTGCTCGAGAACGAAAATCTTCTACAAATTGCATTTCCACAAGTTCCGCCATCGTTTCATAAGAGATTATCTCCACTTTTTGAATTTCATGCGAAGTTCTGAATCCATCAAAAAAGTTCACAAATGGAACTTTTGATTTTAGCGTAGATAGATGAGAAATAATCGCCAAATCTATCGTTTCCTGAATAGAACCAGCAGCGACAAGTGCAAATCCGGTATTTCTCGCAGCCATCACATCTGAATGGTCGCCGAAAATTGATAATGACTGACAAGCGAGTGAGCGAGCAGAAACATGAAATACTGTTGGAAGCATTTCGCCGGCAATTTTATGCATATTCGGAAGCATCAGCATAAGCCCTTGTGATGCTGTGAAAGTCGTCGTCATCGCGCCGGCAGATAGGCATCCATGAACTGCACCGGAAGCACCACCTTCGGATTGCATTTCGATTACATCAATAGTTTGGCCGAAGATATTTTTTCGCCCTTGGGCAGACCAAGCATCAGCCATCTCCCCCATCGGTGAGGATGGAGTAATCGGATAAATCGCGGCGACTTCACTAAAAGCATAAGCCACATGTGTCGCGGCAGTATTTCCGTCGATTGCTTCATATTTTTTCTTCATTTTTTTCCTCCGAATATCTTTTCTTAAAAATTTTTTTCTTTTTCACATCTAAAAATTCTGAGATTTTCGATGTCAAATTTAATTTAATTTTTGACAAAATTTCTTTAAAAATTTATATTGAATTTTATGAAATCTGTCATTTGCATTTTTTTCGCATTAATAATTTTTCAAATCTGTTTTGCCGATGTTACTCATAATGCACAAAACCGAATTGAAGAATTAGAAAAAAAACTTAATTCCACAAAAAAAGAATTATCAAAATTTCAGAAAAATAAACAATCGCAGCAAAAAGTAACTTCAAAAATTGAAAATGAAATAAGATACTTAAAAAATCAAATTAACAATCTCAAAAATCAAAAAAAAGCTAAAAATAGTGAATTAAATGAAATTTATTCCCAAATTATTTCGAGCGAAACAAATATTTCTTTGAATGAAAATCTGATTCAAAATATCGTCAAAAATCTTAATGAAATTTATTTTAGAAAAAAATATTTGCATTCAAATCCAATTTTCAATTCCAATTTGCAAAACCTCAAAATCACAGCAAAATTAGTTTTACGAAACCTTGATTCGCTTTCAGAAACTTGTTCAAAACAGAAAATTGAGACCAAAAAAACAGAAAATAAAATTCAAAAATTAACTACGAAATTGACTAGAAATCAGCAAAATTGTAATCAAAATATTCGGCAAAAAGAAGTTGAAGAAAAAAATTTGGAGAAGATTGTCAATATTGAAAAATCGTGCAAGAAAAGAATCAATGAATTCCAAAAAGGGATAATTTCACTTCAAGAATTTATCGCGCAAATTGAAGCAGAAAAACAAGGTCGTATCTATAGTTTTAAATTTACAAATGGACTTGTTTGGCCTGTTTCTGGAACTGTTTTGAAAAACCAAAATAGCGATGGAATCGTCATTCAATCCCAAATCGGAACTGATGTGAAAGCTGCTGCGGCTGGAATTGTTGCCTTTTCCGGCTGGTTTGAAAACAGAGGAAATTTGGTGATAATCGACCATCAGAATGGATTCTACAGTTTGTATGGATTCAATGACAAATTGCTCGTAAACAAGGGGCAGAAAGTTGTGCAGGGAGAAATTATTGCACATTCAGGAAATAATCCTTTGCTTGAAAAAGATTGCCTATCTTTTGAATTGCGAAAGTCCGGAAAACCTGTAAATCCGCTGGATTATCTAAAATGAATATAGCCACAAAAACTTTATTCATTGGGAGTGTTTGACTCTGTCGAGCATACGCCGACGGAGTCGGCTACTCCACAAATAAATTTTATAATGAAACAAATTATTTTCAAAGATAGAATAGAAAATAGAAAAATCAAATTGGCCGCAAAAATTCTGATTGAAGATGGAATTTTAATTCATCCGGCAGAAAATCTGTATGGATTCGGTGCAATTATATCCGCCCAAAAATCGATCGCTAAAATTTCTACAATAAAAAAAAGAAAAAGTAAAAAAAGTTACATTGTTTTGATTGGAAATTTATCTCAATTGGACTTGCTTGTAAATAAAATTTCAAAAGTTGAAAAAAAACTAATTGATAAGTTTTGGCCGGGCGCACTAACCATTATTTTTCCTGCGAAAAAGAAATTCTGGAAGAGTCCAATTTGTCAAAATAAGACGGTTGCAATTCGTTTCGTGGGAAATGAGATTACTCAAAAAATAATCAATGAAACAAGAATTCCGATTATCAGCACGAGTGTAAATATTTCCCAAAAAGATGAATTTTACGAAGTGAATAAAATTATCAAAAAATTTGAAAATCGAGTTGACGGGATTGCGATTGACAAAATTCATAAATTTAGAAATTTGCCTTCTACAATCGTAAAAGTTGTAGATAAAAAAATTATGATTCTTCGCGAAGGTGCAATAAAGAAAATTAAAATTTTTGGCTGATTCTCAATCTCATTTTTGTTCGGCTGTAATCATTGTCTGAATCATCCTCATATTTGTAATCAAGATGTGAAATTTCTCCGCTTATAAATGTCTCTTTCTTAAACAAATTTAATCTACTGCTAATTCCAAAAGTGTAATAATTTTTCGTGTAATCCGAAGTTCCAGATGAGTTTGTTAATGACCATTTCAGATACGGTTTAATTCTCTCATCAAAAAGGCGATATTCGCCAAAAAGCCGAATAGTTTGATGTTCTCCTTCAATTTCATCTTTAAGAGAATCTGGTTCTGAATAATTTCTTGTGTTCATACTACTGAAAGATATTCTTGTGTTCAAAGGAATATCTTTAAAATCCGAACTCAAACTGAATTGATAATTTTGGGAATTTGCAGTATAGGAACCATACAAAGTCGTATCTGCACCTACCGAAGTCGTGTCATCAACTTCAAATTCATTGTCAATCGAATTTGAATTATAAAAACTTACGGATAATTTTGATTTTGCAAATTCAATCCACGGAATTTGATATGAAGTATTAACTCCAATTGAATTATTTACTTGGTCAATTTGATATAGATCATTAAAAGTTGTATCAATTATTGTATCAAGAGTATCCAAAACAAAAGTGGAATCCGGAATATCGTTTGTCATATTTGATTGTTGTAAGCTTAAATTGAAACTTGGAAAATTTTGGTTTTGGGGATAATATCCTATATTCCCCAAAAAACCATCAGAGGTTGTTGTGCCACTTGTTCCATCTTTTTCGCCACTTAGATTATTTTGATATTTGTGATACCCTGCCGTAAGATTTAATTGATTGTTCAATAATCTTAAAGTATTTTTGATATTCAGTCCAGATTTATCTTTCTGTAAGTATGGATTCGCGAGCGAGTTATAACTTCCGCCAACATACGAATAATTTACATTCAATAAATTATTCAAGAAAAAGGCACGAAAATATGCTTCACTCGCAATGGAATGCAATCCGGGCATTAACGGTTCCATATTTGCATTTATCACAAATATATCTTCGATATCTGCTGGACTAAACGGCAATTGTTCAACATCAATTCCCAATGTGTCCAATAAGGAATCTGCAATTACACCTGTACTAAAATTATTATTAAGTAAACTCGTTGAAATTTCTCCGCCAAAAATTAATTTTTGCCTGAATAATGCTAATTTCGTATCAAGACTAACTACCAGATTGTCTTTGGGATTTTCTGCAAAATTTTCAGAAAGAGTATCGTCTTTAACTTTAAGCACAGAAATTCCAAACGCAAATTTTCTTCCCCTTCCAAGTTGTAATCGCAGACCAGAACAATCTCTTTTGTATGTGCCAGTGTAAGTTGGTTCATCATCTAAATTGTCAACAAGCATTTCGCCTTCAATATTTCTTACAATTTGTCCATTAAATGCGTGAATATTTAAAAATCCAAAATTTAGTTTTCCGCCAATTCCTCTTACATTTTTTCCTGAAATAGTTGTATTAGAAAATCTTGGGCTGTGGTCTCCAAAATTCATACTCAAATGCGGAATGTGAGTTTCAAATGAATATCTATTCACAGGTTGGCTTTCGGCATCTTCATCTGATGAGAAAAACATTCTTCCATTAAATCTAAACCAATTCAAATTTCCTTTCAATTTCAATTGAGCATTATTTTTCTGTTCGTCATCCTTATCATAATAGTAAGAACTTGTATCCTTTGTTGAATATGTTTCAAATCTCGTTTTAGCTGAAATTTCTCCACTTATTGAGATTGGAAATTTTTGTGAAATTTTTCCTTTTTTCACTTCAACTTTCCATTTTCTTTCGCGATAAACAGAATTATCATTATTGAAAATAACGATTTTAATCCAATGAATTCCAGCCCGAACAGATTTCGGTTTGTAAACAAGCATATTACTTGTAATTGTGGAATTGGCCGAGACATCTCTGCCATCGAGAAAGAGTTTTATCGTCTTATTTTCAATCACATCTTCAATCGTGAAATATGAAATAGCAATCATAAATTCATCAGAAGTAAAATTAAATTCATCAGCAGGACTCAATTTTTGAAAGATTTTTCCTTGGGAGATTTTTTCAGGCATTTTAAGTTCAACATAATAAGGATTATTTATCGCATCTTCCGATGGAGAAGTAAATTCGGTTTCATTTATTAGAAAAATTCGGAAATAATATTCAATTGATTGGTCGATAAATTCAGCTGGAATTTTTATCGAGAAAAGTGGATTCAATTCATCCTCAAGAAACATTTTTTCTTGGATATAATTCTGATTTGATTTTTTGTAAAACAGATAGACCTCTTCAATTTGTTCAATTTTATTTAAGATTTCCATTTCGAGTTTCAACGATTTTTGATATTCAAGATAATTTGGTGGAAAATGAGTTATTTGTGGTAATTCGTTTGATTGTAGAAGTTGAAATGCAGATGTCAAAATTATCAATACAAAAATTTTACTTTTATAATTTCTCATTATTTTATCCTATTCAGAATAATAAATTTTTAATGTCTTGATTTCGCCATTTTCATTTTCAAATTTAATTTCGAGAACTTGTTCTTCAGTTTCTTCTTCAGTTTCTTCTTCAGTTTCTTCGATTTCCCCAATTTCTTCTTCCGTTTGAGTTTCTTCTGTTTCTTCTTCTACCTCTTCATAAGATTCAATCTCTTCAATAATTTCATCGGAAACATCACTTTCTTGAGTTTCTTCAACAGTTGGAACTTCGTCCTGAACCGCAGTTCCGGTTTTCCCTTTTGAAACATTTTGAGAGCCCATTTCAGTTTGCAATTCGACAATTCCTTCGAAAACAACAATCATTGTTTCACCATCTTCTTGAACATTCGTGTAGAACTCTGTTCCTTTTACAGCAGCAACTGAAGTTGGAGTTCTAATTTCATATTCACCTTTTTCTTTTGTGACTTTTGACCATAAATCTCCAATTTCCATATAAAGTTTTTTATCCAATTTATTTTGGTTTTTTTCAGAATTTATTGTAAGAATAGAATTTGAGAAAAGTTTTATTATCGCACCTTTGTCAACAAATCGAATCACGGCGATTGACTGTTCTTTTGAAAATAATTCATCACCAGAATAAAGTAATTCTCCGCTTTTCGCATTTCTCGTTGTTGTTTTATTTTCAACTTCTCGCTGAAGAATTATCACTCCACTTGATTTTATAATAACCGCAGTTGGAGAATTTTGCTTTGCATTTAGTGGATTCATAATACAAAAAACTAAAATTATAAGTAAGATATTTTTTTTCATTTTTTCCCTCTAAATTTATTCAATTTCTACTCTACTAACTTCATAATCGCCATTAAGAAAAGAATTAATTAATTGAAAAAGTTCATCTGAACTTATTGTTTCTCCATTGATAACAATTTCGCCTGTTGGAGAAAATCCACTGATATTAAGCAGATCTGGATTGATTATATCTACATTTGACAAATTTTCGATAAAATTGCTAATATTTACAATTTCAGGTTCTTCTATTCCTTCACTTCCAGCAATTTTGAAACACCAAAGTTCGCTCTCCAAATTACTTTCGCCCTGTGTTGTAATTACAACTCCAATAACTCGCCAAGCATAGGTCTTGTTCTCTTCTAAAATTGGTGAAGAATCTGAGTAACTATAAATATTTCCTGAAATATTTTCTTCTGTGAAGTATGGATCTTTATAGATAATTTCATCCGCATATTCGCCTGCTTCTACTTCGAATATTTCGAGATTGAATTTACTTGCTTCAGAAAACCAAGAAAATATTGGCAGATTTCCAACAATTTCTGGAGGATTGTTGCTGAATGGTTCTCCGGGAGAAATCAAATCGATGCTG
>JACNJR010000004.1:11101-14194 GCA_014382495.1 Candidatus Cloacimonadota bacterium
TTACAATAAACAAAAGTTGAAATTGAAAAAATGAAGATTACCAAAATTCCTATTTTTTTCATCATCTTAAACCTCTTTTTTTAAAAATAATAAAATCAAACTTCACATAAGTTTTATGTTTATTTAAATCTTGTCAAGAAAAAAAAGGCAAGAAAATAAAAAAAAATAAAAATTTTCTTGACAAGTTTGTTCAAATTTTTTTGAATAAACACAAAATTTCTTGAAAGGAATATTATGAAAAAAATAGTTCTATTTGTAATCTTTATAATCATTGTAACTCAATTGTTTTCAGCATCTTCTGAAACTTACTTCAAATTTTCCATCACTTCAAAAAAGGAATTGAGTAAACTCACCAGAATTATCTCAATCGACAATGTCAAAGGAAATGAAGTTTTTGCTTACGCAAATGAAAAGGAATTTTCAGAATTCAAAACTTTGGGATATGAGTTTGAAATTTTATCAAATCCAAGCATTATTGCAAATGTGCAAATGGCAGATTCCAAAGAGCAGATGCGCGATTGGGATTATTATCCGACTTATGAAACTTATGTCGATATGATGTATCAATTTGAAGAGGATTATCCCGATTTGTGTATAGTTCAAAATATAGGAAATTCTGTTGAGGGACGAGAAATAATTTTCGCAAAAATTTCTGATAATGTAAATCTTGCGGAAGATGAACCGGAATTTATGTATACAGCCACAATGCACGGCGATGAACTTGTCGGTTATATTCTTATGTTGAGATTGATAGATTACATTTTGACGAATTATACTATTGACCCAAGAGTTGCAAATTTAGTTAATAATGCAGAAATTTGGATTAATCCACTTGCAAACCCTGATGGAACTTATGCTGGCGGAAATAGTAGTGTGAACGGTGCAACACGCTACAATGCAAATTATGTAGATTTAAACAGAAATTACCCAGACCCACAAGATGGTTCCCATCCAGATGGAAATTCCTGGCAACCGGAAACAACCGCAATGATGGATTTGGCAAATGCGCATAATTTCGTACTCTCATCAAATCTTCATAGTGGTGCAGAAGTGGTTAATTATCCTTGGGATACTTGGTCACAACTTGCAGCAGATGATGATTGGTGGCAGGAAGTTTCCCATACTTATGCAGATGCAGTTCATAATAATGCTCCTTCGAATTATATGGATGGTTTTGACAACGGCATCACAAATGGCTACGATTGGTACACAATCAATGGCGGTCGGCAAGATTATATGAATTATTTTCAAGGATGCAGAGAGATGACGCTCGAACTTTCTAATGAAAAAATGCTTCCCGCTTCACAACTTAATGCACATTGGAATTATAATCAAGAAGCGTTTCTGCTTTATATGGAAGAATGCCTTTATGGAATTCGTGGAATTGTGACAAATGAAAGCGGACAACCACTCGACGCAACAATTACTATAATTGACCACGATTTTGATAATTCCGAAGTTTTTACAGATTCTGAAATTGGCGATTTTCACCGAATGATTGCTCCCGGAACTTATGACATCTCGGTTTCATCGTATAGTTACATTTCGGAAACGATTACAAATATCAATGTTTCTGATGGAAATATCACATCCGTTAATGTAGTTCTTGGCCAGGCAGAGAGCATTACAATTACTGGCACTGTGACCGATGGCAATACAGAATCTCCGATTCAAGGTGCGACAGTTGAAATTTTAGATGTTCCAATTGAACCAACTACGACGAATCTAAACGGAGAATATATTTTTGAAAATATTTTGGAAGACACTTATTCATTTCGCGTTTCTGCAGAAAATTACGCAAGTGTAACTGAAACTATCGAAGTTTCCGAAGAAAATAAAATTATAGATTTCCAACTCTTTGCATCAAGCGCCGAGAGTTTTGAAAATGGAGAATTTGGTGATAACTGGAGTTTTACCGGAAATGCAAACTGGTTTATAGACAATTCAACTTCTTACGATGGAATTTATTCAGCAAAATCTGGCGATATTGGAGATAATCAATATTCATCATTATCAATTCAAATTGAAACTATTGCAGACGGGGAAATCATTTTCTGGAAAAAAGTTTCATCAGAAAGTTCTTATGATTTCTTAAAATTTTACATTGACGATTCTGAATACGGCTCTTGGTCAGGCGAGATAAATTGGAGCGAAGAATCATATTCTGTCTCCGCTGGAACTCATACATTCAAATGGGTTTATGAAAAAGATTATTCCGTAAGTGACGGCTCTGATTGCGGTTGGATTGATTATATCACTTTCCCGCCAACAGAGCAACCGATAATTTATGGCGATGTAAATGGAGATGCAGATGTTACATCTTATGATGCGGCATTGACTTTGCAGTATTCCGCAGGGCTAACTGATTTTGAAGAATGGCAAATTCTTGCCGCAGATGTTGATGGCAACGGAATTGTGCAAGCATTTGATGCTGCAATAATTTTACAATATTCCGCGGGAATTATTACAGAATTTCCAGTTGAAGGAAAATAAAGTAAATTATAAATTAAATAAAAAGGAGAAAACAATGAAAAAATTAGCATTATTGTTAGTTATTTTTACTTTGGTAACTTTCGCTTTTGCGGAAGAAAAAATGGTGATTCGTTTTGAAAATCCAACAGAAAATTTGGTGAAAGAGTTTCAAGGTTACGATGTGGCGGCTTTCAAACCAAACGAATTTTTGGACATCGTAGTTACGGAAACAGAAAGAGAAAAATTGCAAAATCGTGGCTACAATTTTACGGTAACTCAAACCGAAAATCAGCTTAAAACAAATCTCGGAAATGTGCGAGATTTAGCGGGTTATCGCACTTACGAAGAGACACTTTCCGAACTGCAACAAATCGAACTTCAATATCCGAATATTTGCAAATTATACGATATTGGGGAAAGTTGGGGAAAGGAATATTCTGATGCTGGAAATTCCTATTACGACAACTATCATCACGAAGTTTGGGCTTTGAAAATTTCTGATAATGTGAATACAGAAGAAGATGAGCCGAATGTCTATTTGATGGGCGAACATCACGCTCGCGAACCGATTAGTTTGGAAGTTGTGATGTCCGATATGTACCATATTTTGAACAATTATGG
>JACNJR010000061.1 GCA_014382495.1 Candidatus Cloacimonadota bacterium
AAAAATGTTTCAACAAATCTATACGAAAAAGAAAAATAAGCATCAATACAACCAAAATTGATAAGTTCAAGACAGTATTTTGTGCAGAAAAAAGAAAAATCAGTTCGAAGAGAACAAAGCAAATTTTTACAATCGGATTTATTCGTGTGAGATTGAGCATAAATTAATCATTTGGAATGTGAAAAATCTGATTAGGATAAATCAAATCTGGATTTTGAATTTGGTCAGCATTTGCTTGAAAAATTTTTGGCCAATCAAAAGGATTTCCGTAAACTTCAGAATAACCGGCAATTATCCACAAACATTCCCCCTTTTTTACAGTATGAGTTATTTTTTGCATCGAAATTTGGACGGTATCAGCAGACGTTTTTTCTATTTTCAAACTATCTTCGAAAACGATTTCATCTTCAATTTTCAAACTATCAAAAATCTCTTTTTGCAAAGTATCTTTTGGAATACTATCGGAAGCAAAAGGTTCTATAATGAAATTTTTCCCATCAAAAAATGTGAGAGATTTCGTTAATTCGTGTTGTGGATAATTTTGAAATAATTTTTGTAAAGGCAACTTTGCTGAGAGCGTATCAGATTTTTCTTCGAGAAGCAATTTTGCCTTTGAATAAAGCACTTTCGGCAGAATACCGCTGTTTGGATATTGAGTAATAATTGTATCGAGATATGAGATACATTTTTCGAAATTTATACTTTCATCAAAATAATTTGATGCTTTTCTGAGATAATTTTTCGCATCAAATTCTTCCTTTGTGATAAGTGAATCAGAGAAATTCATTTGTGAAAAATTTTTACTATTAATCATTCTTTGTGCTGCAAAGTTAAATTTTGAATCTGGAAATTCCTGTTCTAATTTTTTTGCAATTTTGGTAGCAGAAATTGTATCTTTTTGGGGAGAAGTTAGAGTCCAGACCTTCAATAAAAGTGCTTTTGGATAGATATTTTCTTGATAATTCAACGAATCAATTTTCAGCTTTTCAATTCTATTTTTTATTGAATCTTTCATAACTGTAAAATTTTTTAAAGGGAAAATTTTTGCCGAATCAATCTCAATTTTTATTGAAATCGAATCCAAGATTGAAGCCAAACTATCGATAATTATCTCTTCACTTTTTGATTTTTCTACTTTCAAAGTATCTAATTTTTGGTTTAAAGAAATCAATTCAAATGGAAAAAGCGAAATATTGTCCAAAATTTTATCATAATAAACAATCGCAGAATTTGGTTGTGAAAGGTCTAAATTATAATATTCAGCAATTTTGAATTTAGTTTTGGCCAGCTCCAAAATTTCATTTGATTTGGTTTGATTTTGTTGTTGAAAAAAAAGATTTGCGATTTTTTCTTTTTCTGAAGCTTTCTCAAAAATATCTTCATTTTGTTTTGTAACTTTTTGGAATTTTTCAATCGCCTTTTGATAATCCTTCAAAATAGAAAAATAAATTTCAGCCCATTGATAATTGATTTCTGACACAATATGTTTTCCCAAATTATCTTCGATAAGCGTTTCAAATTGTGAAAACGCATTATCGATTTTTCCTAAATGAGCATTGCAAATTCCAATTTGCAAATCAATTTCAGCGATTTTTTCAGAATTGGATTCATCCTTTTTCAGTTTTTCAAATAATTTTAAGCCATTTTCATATTGAGATAATTTTATGTATGTTTTTCCGACAAGAAATGTGATGTCTAATTTCATTCTTTTCGTGGATTTGAATGCCAGAGCACTTTTGAAAGAATTCAAAGCATTCTCATATTCATCATTTTGGAACTCAATTTGAGCAATTTGATAAAATATATTTTGCTGCGCTTCCTCGGAAATATTCATTTTGGTAATACTTTTGAGCAGCTCTTTTGCTTTTTGAAAATTATTTTTTTGCAGATAATAATCAGAAAATTCAAGAGTAGCCAACACGCGTACAGACAAGAAGTTACTGCTATTTTTGATTTCAAGAAAATTACTATTTGCTTCATCAAATTTCATTAGTTTCAGATAAGTTTTCATAAGATACAATTTTGCAATTGGGAATTGTGAACTTTCAGGATAAAATTTCTCAAACTCCTGAAACTTTTTTAAAGCCTTCAGATATTTTTCGTATTCAAAATATGATTGACCCATCAGCAAAAGCGCATCATCAGCATATTTGTTGTCTGGATATTCTTTCAGAACATACGCACATCTTGAGATTACTTTATCGAGTTTTTTTTCGATATTGGAATTTACTTTATAATTATTCGTAGCTTTCGCTGAAAGTGCTTCTTGGTAGTATTTTTCTGCATTGTAAAATGTGTTGTAATAAACGCCACAAGAGCTGATAAAAATTATTGATATAATAAAAAAATATTTTTTCACGATAATATTAATTGATGTAAGTTCAAAAAATTATCTTCTCAAAATTTTTTTTCGAGAGATAAAGAAATTTTCTGATTTATCGGGTCAAAATTATAATTTAATGACAAACTGCTATTGTAATTTGAAGTAGAACGAACCGCTTTAATCATACTTACAACGCGATTGATAATCATTGCTCCAATTGTGAATTTCGCCATAATTATGTATTCATTTTTCTTTCGACGAAGTTCTCCATATCGATACCAAACTTCTTTGGACTGCCAATCCCATTCTGCGTCGGATTGATAAAAATTTTCCTGTATAAAATCATTATATTCGCTAGACGACCAATTTAAATATTCGAGTCCATATCGACCGTAAATCAGCACATTATTATTAAAATCATCACTGCAAAAATAATTCTGAAGGTCGGAATAATATTCGCCATCTCCATTTCTGATATTGCTACCAGAATAGGCATAAACATATTTTTTGTAATCGTTTTCAGCCCATTTTGATTGTTCTAAAAATCCAAAATAGCCAAGCCAAATGACTGTCTCAGTCGCAAAACTGATTATTGCAGATTTATTATTATTTGAATAATATTCGCCTGAGCCAGGTAAAATGGCAGAAAAAAGTGCAGCTTTGAATTTGGATTTTTTGTGAATTTCATAAGAATTTCCTGCCAAAGTAATTTGAATAAGTAGAATAAATAATAAAATTATTAAAAAACTTTTTCTCATTTTTCAATTCCAATTTTTACTAATTTTTTCTGATTTCCAACTTTCACAACAGCAAAGTAAATTCCGGAAGAAATTTTGTCAATATTCCATTTAAATTCATTATTCTTGTCTGCAATAATTTCCATTTCATCTTTGAAAAGTAACTCAGCAGCGAGATTATAAATTCGAACTTTTGCATTCGAATTATTTGCTGAATTGACACGAATTTTTACAGAACCATTATTCGCAGGATTTGGATATGCAAAAACTTGCAAAGATGCGATAAAAGCTGGCGCACCTTTTGAAATATTTCTTACACAAGCATATCTTTCTGAGCCGTTTTTGTAACCATTCCAGTAAATTTTTGTTTCTAAAATATCTGAATTGTTAAAAGAGAATATTTTTATAAGCGAATCAGAAACAGGAAGATAAAATTTCGAAGAAGAATCGTCAACATTCAAATATGGTGAAGCCAGACAATTTCCAACTGAAAAACTGTAATTCGGAATATATTCGCAATCTTCAGAAAATGCTTGCATCCAATTTGTTACAGTTGGCAGAAAGAGCGAAATATTTTCTGGCAAGATAGATTTTCCAATAATTGGTGAAATTTCAGAAGAATAATTTGAAAAATATGGACTTTGCGGAAAGCCGCTGACAAATGCACCATTTTTTTGAATTGCAAAAATTTTATCACTTGCAGTAAAAATAATATCGTGCCAACCATCATTGTTGACATCTCCGAGCGAGATGTTTGAAATTTCTTCCAAATCATAATTTGATGCTTCGAAGATTTTTTCAACACCCAAACTGTCAATTTTGTAAACGGAGCCAGAAATATCCTGAAAATAAACAATTTGTGTATGCGAACTATCATTATGCTCGATTATCGGATAGAATTCTCCAAAAGTTGATGAGATTGAAAAATCTTGAATATTTGAAAAATTTGTATCGCAAATTGTAATACTTCTCGGCTGATTCAAAGCAACAATTTTTTGCAAATCAGGATTGTAAGCAATTTTAGGATTATTTGCTGCAACACTTTTTTGGAATATAAGATTATTATCTTCAATTTTGAATATCAGCAAACTATCTTGAGTTGGCACCAAAACTTTTTCTTGAGAAAGTGCGATAGGGGAGTCAGAAATTTCACTGTTTAATTTTATGCCGAATATATTGAAATTTGAATAATCAGGCACAGAATTAAAAGTAAGAACCGCAACGGAATCCTTAAAAGAAAAAAGAATTAAATTATTTTTATTTGAAAGAGGATTAGTGATTTGTTCAACGAAAGAATGTTTACAAGTTTCAATTATATCATTAGGCCATAAGGAAAAAAGAGTAAAAGATGAATCAGCTAAAACAATTATATTGTTTAAATTTCCCGCTTCAGGGAATCCTTCAACAGCGGGATCTGACCAACAAAGAATTTCATTTTCAGTATTGAATTTCTCTTCTTGAACAATTGAAGTTACTTCATCATATAATTGATATTGAAATTTGAAGGTCATAGTCGGTTTTGAATTACTAATGTCAAAAATCTCAATAAGCGAATTTATATCGTCATTGCTAAATGAATTTGGATTTGTAGTTGACCCGAAATGATAATTATGAAATTGGTTTGTATCATTTTGTGGCCAGGTGCCAGGTTTGGTTTTGAAAAATGGTTCATATGCTGTTCCTGCCACATAATTTGAATTCGGATTTCCAATATCCCAAATTCCATCTGCCTCGACAAGTTTTACACCTTTATTTGCAAAACTTCCATTTACAACATTTGCTTCAAATCTACTATAAGATTTTCCATCAATTTCAACTGTCTCATCGTAAATAATAGAATTATCAATATGCCAGATGCAGAGTCCGCCATTTGTATAAACTGTTTCTCCATATACAATGCTTAAATATAAATCGTAAGTTGGAAGCATATAATCATATTCCCAGTTATTGATTTCACTTTCTGGATTAGTTGGGTAAAGCGGAACTCTGGTTGAGGCATCTGTTAAAATTTCGCAAGTTCCATCTTTATTCAAGTCAGGAATACGATTTTCTAATAAAAAATACTCTTTGTCATTTATTGGAATTTTGATGAATTGTGGGTTTGCATTATTAATAATTTCAGCGGCATCAATTGAGAAGGAATCTGGAGAAGTGATTTCACAATATTTTCCAGAATTTTCAAACTCATCTCCCCAAACAAGCATTCTTGACCAAGCAGATGGCAAAATCGGAAGTGCTCCTTCTATGACAAGAGTAACTGTAGTATCCTTACTTATTACTGCAGTAAATCCGCCGCAATCCATAATATCCCAATAGCCGACCGCCGGATACATATTAGTCGTATTGTATAAGTCAACAAATCCAAGAGAATGTCCAAATTCATGAGCCATTTCTGCATTCAATGCGCCAAAACCATATTGCCGATGTTCATATTCGTAAAAATCCTGAGAAATAGTTTCTGGAATATTCGCTGCTTCTTTTACAAAATATGTGCTGTCATTAACTGCAATTGAGTCGTCTTCTAAACTAATAAAAAATGCAGGAATATCGCAAGGCGTATCTCCAAAAACATCGTGTTGCCAATCAGAACCGGCATGAATTAGCATAATATGATTATAGTCAGAGAAAATTATTTCTGGTGTATTTGGAAAATTTGTTGTATCTGCCGCAGCAATCGCATTTTTGAAGTATTCTTCAAATCTTTCTGTTTTTAAGCCCCAATCATCTGTATCGGGATTGTAATATGCCATCTCATTTGGAAGATGATATGCCGTATCTACTTGGTTTGGAAAAATCTTGAAATAAAAATTAAATGAATTAAGTTCACCTAAACTTGCAACTTGATAATAGTGCCTAAGCGCAACCAAGGTTTGATGAAAATAGGTTGAATCGTGAGGTGGAGAGCCAATTGTCTGAACTGAATCTAATTCGCCATTCACAGTAAAATAGTCATAATTACCAAAATCAAATTTTCCATTTCCTGTTGTTTTTGGATTATCGTCTATTTCTTCGACAAAATCAACTAATAGAACAAGGAGATTAACACTATCAGCATCGCTCTTTTTTCTGCTGATAATTTTATCGGGTTTTTGGAATCTATGGAATTTTTCGCGAAATTCTTTTGGCAATCGTTTTATCTTTTTGAAATGCTCGACAAATCGAGAATCTTCTTTTTTCAGAATTTTCAGATTTTGAGATTTGCTAAAAGCGGAAGTTGGAATTAGAAAAACAAGGAAAAATCCAATGAAGATAATTTTTGCAAAATTATTTCTTTTGCAATGACGCCACAATGCTGGAAATGTCATTTATTTATGCTTCTTTTCTATTTGAATATGTCTTTAAAATTCAACGCCAATCGAGAAAGTTTTGTTATTTGTTGTCAAACCACCAGCAGGTTGAAGCGCAAAATCGAATGACAATTTCTGTCCAGGTGCGATTTCATAATTGATTCCGCCACCAAAAGATACACCTTGAATTTCTCCAGCAATATCATTTACATAACCAACACGCAAAGAGATAAGATTGTAATAATTATATTCTACACCGATATTTTCAATCATAGATTCAAATTCATTTTTAGCGGTATCATCTGTCAGCGAAGTGAACCATCTTTTCCAAAGCGGATCCCAATTTACTAACATTTTATTGATATCTGCCGAAATAACCATTTTGTTAAATTCATCATCAAGAATTTTATACGAAAATCCAGCACGGAAATTTAACGGCATTGGTTGTTCGATATCAGAGCCACGGTATCGTAAATCAGGACCTAAATTTTGTAAGTTAAGTCCGAAAGATAGTCGAGGAATGATAAAATTCTTTTTCAAAAGACCTACATCAAATACAACCGTGAGTCCTTCACCTTTAGCATTTATATCTAGTTGTGGAATTACAGGGCATAAACCGCTAATTACCCCCTTTACATTGATACCTAGTCCAAAATCTTTCATCACTTCTATCCCATAAGAACCACCAACAGCAATTTCATAACTCGTAAAATTCATTAATTCTTCATATCCAGCTGGAGATACTACCGGTTTTGTTGCAGTCAACTCTCCATAAGTCATATAAGTTATGTTAAAACCGAAAGTTCCTAAATTTTCAAAATATTGCGCAAAGCCAAGATATTCATAATACATATCGTCAATAACATCGCCAAACCAATTTGAGTGCATAAGCGCAATATCAGATTTTTTGATAAAGGCAAGTCCGCCAGGATTCCACCAATTTGCATAAGCATCATCTGCCAAAGAGACATAAGAATGTCCCATTCCGCCGGGGCGAGAGCCAGGTTCAATCATCAAAAACATGCAAGTGGCTTCAGATACGGCAAATGCAGAATTTGTCGTAATTATAATCAGAACAAACAACGCTGCCAAATATACGATTGTTTTCTTTTGTTTTTTCATTGTTTTTCTCCTATTTTTTTTTAATCAAAAACCAAAATTTAAAATTTCTCATTCAAGGATATAGCAAATTTTTCATCTTTCTCCTAATAATTTTTTTTGGTGCCGAAGGTCGGACTTGAACCGACATGCCGTTAAACGGCGCTGGATTTTGAATCCAGTGCGTCTACCAATTTCGCCACTTCGGCAAAAAACAAAAAATGAATTGTGAATATTTAGTGTCAATTTTTTTCCAATTTTTTATAATTTTCTGGCAAAATTTTCAAACTATCTTCGTTATCGAAATAATTTAACTCAATACACTCTATTTTTTCTTTTATAATTTTTTTTGCTTTTTCATCTTCCTCATTATTCAGCATAATTTGATAGATATCAAGCAGCTCTTTGTGCAAACCAATTTTTTCATAAATGTCCGCCAGTTGCTGATAATATTCATTTTTATCTTCATCGAAATTTAAATGAATAAGTGAATTTAGCGTATCAATCGCGGCAAGAAAATCGCCTTCGGCAGAAAAAGATTTCAGAAAAAGTTTATATGCTTTTTTGCGAAGTTGAGTTTCAGGAAATTTTTCCAGAAGATAATCCAATTTTTTTTTCGTATTCACAAAATCATTTTTGTTAAAATAACTTTCTGCAAGCTGATAAACAACAGAATCGAGCCACGATAATTCAGAAAAATCAGCAATAAGATTTTCGTATTCGACATTTGCTTCCGAATATTTCTCGATATTAAAATAATAATTTCCAAGCTCAAATCTGAGATTAGGGCAGATTTTACTGTGCGGAAATTTCTTCCAAAAATTAGTAAAAATTTCACTCGGATAAGAGTACAATCCGAGATGGTAATTGCATCTTTCGATTTGATAAAACGCAGAATCTTTGATACTCAAATCAAAATTGTGATAGATAAAATCGGAGTAAGACAATTTTGCTTTCGCGTATTTTTCTTCTGAAAAGTAAATATCTCCAATTTTTTTCAATGCCCAAATTCCGAATTTTGAAGTTGGAAATTTATCGTTTAGTTCGGAAAAAATAGTCAAAGTCATAAAATTTAAATGAAGTTTTTTATAAGAATCTGCGATAAAAAAAAGTGAGTTTGGAACATAAGTTTCATCAGAATTTTGCGAAAGATATTTTTCAAAACATTGAATCGCGTGAAAATACATTTTGTTGTGATAAAGAATTTTTCCAGAAAAAAATAATGAAAATGCATCAAATTCGACCTTTGTTTTTTCAAATGTCAAAAGCGAATCAAAATTTTGAGAGGAATTTTCAATTTCCGCAGATTGAATTTGAAATGCAAGAAAAATGCAGCTCAAAATAAGAATTATTTTTTTCATTATGAGAAGCTCACAGAAACGATTTTGGACACGCCACTTTCCTCCATCGTAATTCCGTAAAGGTAATCTACTGCTTCGACAGTTCGTTTATTGTGTGTGATAATTATGAATTGTGTGTTTTCGGAAAATTTATTTAATAGAAGAAGAAAACGGTTGATATTTGAATCGTCCAGTGGCGCATCGATTTCGTCTAAAATGCAGAATGGACTTGGTTTAACGAGATAAATTGAGAAGAGCAAGGCGATCGCGGTAAGTGTTTTTTCGCCGGTTGAAAGAAGGTTTATATTTGAAATTTTTTTCCCTTTCGGACTTGCATGAATTTCAATTTTGGATGTCAGAGGAAGCGAATCGTCGATAATACGCAAAATTCCTCTTCCACCATTGAAAATTTCCTTAAATAGTTTTTCGAAATTTTCTTTTATTTGCTGAAATGTTTTAACGAACATTTTTTCAGCAGTTTTGTTAAGTTTTTTTATTGCTTCTTGCAAATTTTTCTGAGATTCAATCAAATCTTTTTTCTGCTCTTGAAGAAATTTTAGCCGTTTTTTCTGAGTATCATAATCATCAATTGCAGCAAGATTTATCGGACCAAGATTATCTAATTTTTTTTGATTTTGTGAAGATTCAGAAACAAGTTCTTCCAAATTTAAATCAATGTAATCGTCGGCGTCATCGTGAGTAAGGTCATAATGAAATCGGCTAAAAGTATCTTCTTGAATATGTTCGGCGTTGATTTTTGTCTCCTGAATTTTCAGTTCAATATTGCTTTTATCCTCTGCGAAAATATCCTTTTTGAAATCCAATTCATGAAGCTCCAATTTGAACTTATCAAGCTCAGAACGCAAAGAATGAAATATATTTTCAGTTTTGATTGTTTTCGCCTTGAAATTATTTAGAATTTCAAGTTTTGAGCGAAATTTTTTTTCTAAATCCGAAGTAACATTTTTTAAATTTTCAATCGATTTTTTTTGCTGAACAATTGATTCTTTTAATTTCGATAAAATTTCTTCATTTTGAGAAATATTTTCTTTGTATTTTTTGATATTTTCAGATAAGAAAAAAACATCTTTTTCAAGTTTTGCAATTTCTATTTTTATATTATTTAGGGCATTTTCACGCTCATTTTTTTCACTTCGTAAAGTAGTTAGATTTCGTCTAATTTTTTTCTGATTTTCGATAGAACCTTCATTGCTGTTTTGAGAAAAAGCGGACAATTCTTCTTCAACTTCTTTTTTTCGATTTGAGATTTTTGTGAGATTTTGCTGGATTTTAGAAATCTCAGAATTATTTTCATCAATTAAATTTTTTAAATTTTCTTCTTGAATTCCAAATTGATATATTTCATTTTTAAGTTTTTCTTGGGATATTTTTAATTTGTAAGATTTTTTGTGAAGAACATTTATTTCATCAGATATTTTTGATTTTTGAGAAGCAGTTTCGGATAAATTATTCTTCAATTTTTTTAAAGAAATTTCTTCCACTTCAATCTCTTCTTGAATCTTTTTCAGCTTATTTTTTTGTGACAAAAACCCACTTTTATTTTTATTTTGCCAATTTGTTTCAATAATTCCAAAATTGCTAAAAACCTCACCTTTTTGTGTTACAAATTTAATTTCAGAATCAAAATTTTGAAATTTATCACTCAATTTTTGAGCAACATTTCTGTCAGAAACAATGTAAAAATTATTGAAAATTCTTGGATCAATTTTCAATTTTTGGATCTTAATTATATCATTTAGTGAAGTTGCATTTTCGATTTTCAAATTATCTTTAACTTCATAATTTTGATTTTTTGAGATGACAATATTTGAGTTTAAATTTTTATTTTCAAGCATTTCTAAAGCGTCTTGAACTATATTTTCAGGACAAATTGCAGACGGCAAAATAGATTTCAAAAACCGCTCGATGAGAGTAGCATATTTTTCATCAACCTTCAAATTATTTCCGAGAATAGAAATATTTTTATCATCGAAATTCTCGATAAGTTTTTTTGTGCCAGTTTCATATCCTACAAAATTTTTTTCCCAAACAATAAGCTGGTTTTGTTCGTTTTTCAGTGATTTTATTGAGAATTCTTTATTCTGAATTTTATTAAAAATTTCATTTTCTTGTTTGATTAAATTCTGAAAATCAAGTTCAACTTTTGTAAGTTTTTTTTGAAATGTCAAAAGTTCAGAATCAACATTTTTCTTAGATTTTTCATTTTCATTTTTAAAATTTGAGATTTTATGAAATTCATTTTCTAAATCACAAATCTTCTCTTTCAAATGTTTTTTCTGTTCAGAAAGCAATTTTTGTCTCGATTTAATTTCAGCATTTTCGTTTAATAAATTATTCTTATTTTCAGAAAATTCATCTAATTTATTATCCAAAATTTCTAACTCTTTCTGATTTTTTGAAATTTTTTCTTTAAGAAGTTTCAAAATCTTTTCTGAATTTTCAGCTTTATTTTGCAAGGCAGATAATTTTTCCTGATTTTGTTTAAAATTTTCTGTATCGTTCGACAAGGATTTTTTTGTATCACTATTTTGAGATTTTATATTTTCAATTCGTTTCTGATTTTCATCGCAAATTGATTTGCTGTTAGAAATTTGCTGTTTATTTAGAAGTATTTCGCGCTCAAAATTATTTATTTCATCTTCAACTGACTTTTGCTGCTTTTGTTCATCTTTTAATTTTATTTCGATACCCAATAATTTTTCATTTTTTTCATTATAAATTTTAGTTTTCTTATTTACATCTTTTGTAATTATTGTCAGTTTTTTTTCGATATCTAAAAATTCTGATTGTGAAATTTTAAGATTATTTTGATACTCGAAGAATTTTATTCCAGCAAGTTGAATTTGAATTCTGTTAATTTTCTGCTTCAGATTTTGAAATCTTTTTGCTTTTCCAACCTGCTTCCGCAAAGAATTTACTTGAAACTTCACTTCTGCAATGATGTCTTCCAAACGCAACAAATCGTTTTTTACAGATTGTAATTTGTTCTCACTCGCCCTTCTGCTTTTATTATATTTCATAATTCCTGCGGCTTCTTCAAAAAGATATCGTCGTTCCTCGTCATTGCTGCTCAGAATGGCATCTATCATTGTCTGCTCCATCAGAGAATACGCTCGACGTCCCATTCCAGTATCGTAGAAAAGATTCAGAATATCTTTCAATCTGCAAGAATTGTTATTTATGGAAAAATCGCTTTCGCCATCGCGATAAAATTTTCTTGTGATTTTCACATCTTCATATTCGATTGGAAGGATTTTTTTATCATTTTCAATTGTAATGGAAACTTCTGTAAAACTGTGTTGGGTGCGCTTTCTCGTTCCTTTGAAAATAACATCTTTCATAGAATCGCCACGCAGTCGTCTTGGATTTTGCTCACCAAGAACCCAATGAATTGCATCGCAAATATTGGATTTGCCACAACCATTTGGTCCAACAATTCCAGTTAATCCCTTTGAAAAACTGAATTTGGTCGTGTCAACAAACGACTTAAAACCTGCTAATTCTAATTGAGTTAATTTCAAATTTTCTCCGATAAAATATTAAATCACCGAACCACCGAACACACAGATTTTTTATTAGATATTTTTTCGCTGTGTCCTCTGCGGTTAAACCTTAAAATTCTGTTTCTATTCCAAAATGCAACATTCCTTCAAGAGGATTTGTCCATTCGTTATCTTGATAACTAACGCCATAATCGATTTTTAGAATTCCGATTTTGCTCTTCAGCCGCACGCCGAAGCCACATCCAAAAAGATTTTTATATTCATCACAATATGCATAATCCGTAAAAAGAAAAACTCTTGAATAACGCGAAAGAAGATAGCGATATTCAGCATTAATAAGACAAAATTTCTTTGATGAAAATTGGTTGTCAACAAAACCACGCAAATTGTCATATCCGCCGAATTCAAAAAATTCATATTCGGAAAGAGAATCTGACGAAAAAATCAGATTTGTTCGTCCTCTTATGGATAAAACATTATTTCGAAAAATCTGAAAATTATGCTGGAAACCAATTGCAACTTTTTGTTTGTAAGATTGCTTGCTTTTCCAATCAATCAAGTATGAGGAAGAGAGAAGAAATCCTTTCCGGGGATTTGCAGGAAAATCAAGTTTGTTGATTTCGAGTTCACCCCCCAACCCTTTTCTGTGCGAAGTAATTGAATCTTCAAGAACATTTTGAAAAAGAAATTTCAATCCGATTTCGCAGAAACTATTCAATAAAAAAAAAGTTTCAAATCCTAATTCAGAATTTACATAAACTGTATCAATTGTTCGCCTTTTGAAAGTACCTTTTGCGGAAATTTGTTGGCCAAAAATGAACGGCTCTTTGTAAGAGATATAAAATTGCGATGAATTCTCATCCGTTTTTTTCCAAGACAGAAAAATATCGCGCTCAGTTCCAGCCATATTCAGAAATGATAAATTGAAAAATCCGGTCAGATTTTCGAGAAATGTTTTTTCTTCTTTCGAAGCAAATCCGAGCACACCTTGAAAATAATTTGTCTTTTTTTCTAAAATTTTTATCAGCAATTCTCTTTTACTAATCGGCAAAATTTCTGCATCTGAAATATATTTTTTTCGTAATAATTTCCGCTCAGCATTCTCTATTCTCGAATTTTTGTAAATCGCGTTCTCATCAAAATTTGTTATTAATTTGAGCGTCTTTTCTTTGGTGATTTCATTTCCTTGAAAATTAAGTTTAGAAATTCTGACGAAATCATTTTCGTGTATTTTCAATAAAATAGAAATTTTATCATTTTCGATATATGAACTATCAAGCGTCACTTCGCAAAATGGATATCCTCTTTCTCCATAAGCGGCCACAATGGTATGCAAGTCAGAATTGATTTTTTCAAAAGAGAATTGCTGCCCATTTTTTGTAGAAATTATTGCTTTCAATTTATCGTCAGAAAAGTAACGATTTCCAAAAAATTGGATTTCTGCAACTTCCAATTTTTGATTTTCAATTATCTGAATTTGGATGTTTACATTTTTTCCAGATTTGTCTGGAATTATTTTTGGAGGTAGAATTTTAACTAAATAGAATCCTTTTTTTGAATAAAGTTGCAAGACATTTTGCAGGTTGTTATTGAGCTCTTTGTAGGAAAAAAAATCTTCTTCTTTTATTCGCAATACTTTGCGGATTTCAGTTTGAGAGAAGTGTTTATTGCCTGTAATTTCAATGGATTTGATTTTTAGAGATTCGGAGTTTGCATTGGATAAAATAAATATAAAAAATAGCATCAAAAAAAAAGTTTTATACAAGTTTCTTAAATTGACAAAAATAGATCCCCAATCAAGTTGGTGATGACAGCTGGAGTCCTTTCCGAATGTCATTCCCGATTCAATTGGGAATCCAGTTTTTTGGTTATTATTTTTACT
>JACNJR010000060.1 GCA_014382495.1 Candidatus Cloacimonadota bacterium
AATCAATTTTCCGATTCCCGGACCGAGCATAAATCCTTGACCGCACATTCCAACGGCAAGAATGAAACCATCGATTTCAGTTTTTCCGACAATTGGAAATCCATCTGGAGTAGCAGGGTATTGTCCGCGCCAAGTTCGTCTGATTTTTATATTCATTAATTTTGGAAATAGATTCGTCATTTTTCTGGAAATTTGCGGCAAGAAAACAGATGTAGAACGATTGTCCGTTCCTTCGATTGGCGGTTTTGGTGTGATACAGAAAATTATTTGTCCTCGTAAATTTTGATAAAAATAGTAATTTTTCGAATCCACTCCGTGACGCAAATCTACAATCATCGGCTTAAAAAATGGTTTGACTGGCTCAGTAATTCCACCTTCGTGGCTATCTGGCTGAACAGGAATTTCGATTCCGAGCATTTTCCCGATTTCTCTCGCATTATTTCCAGCAGCATTTATTAAGATTTTGCAATTGTAATCTCCCCTATTTGTTTTGATTCCGGTAATTTGTTTTTTTTGAGTTTTCACAGCAAAAATTTTTTCATTGAATTTATATTCGGCGCCAAATTCTATGCTTTTGAAATAGAACGCATTCAAGGCAAGTAGTGGAGAAGCACTTCCATCTTCAGGCGAAAAAGTCGAGCCTCGCAAATTTTTCTTGCAAATTCCTGGAACCAGTTTTAGATATTCTTCGGGCGAAATCCAGTTGATATTTAAGCCAAAACTTTTCTGGATTTTTAGAAGTTTTTTCAGCATTTTTTCATCTTCATAAGTGTATGCGGGAAAGGAATATCCGTTGGCTTGCCATTCAATATCATCGCCATATTTCTCTTTCCAAGTTGAAAAAATTTTTATCGATTCTTGCGAAATATGAATCTTAGCTTTGTCAGAATGCGTTGCACGAATTCCGCCGATAGCCATTTTGTTTTGTCCTTGACCTGGCGATGCAAGTTCATCAATCACAAGCACGCTGAATTTTTCTTCAGAAAGCGATAATGCAATCGGGACGCCAACAGAGCCAGCACCAATAATGATTATATCAAAGTTTTTTTTCATCATTTTTACAGTTTGCGAAGTTCGCGAAAGGCACTTCCATAAAGAGTGGACGCCTTGTATTTCTTGTAATTTTTTCTAAATCAAAACCTTCTTCTTGATAAATTTTCAGAATCAAATTTTCGCAGGTTTTTGAGCCGCAAGATCCCATTCCAGCGCGAGTTATCTGCTTGAGCTGATTCATATCTGTTACTCCTTTTTTTACCCATTTCCGAATTTCTCCAACAGAAACTCTCTCGCATCGGCAGATGATTATATCATCATCGGTTTTGGGGATAATCGGCTTTGGGAAAGATTTTGAAATTTCTCTCTTTTGAATTCTTATTCCGGCAATCTTTTTTGCGATTTTGTGAGGTGATTTTATTTGAATTATTTGAGTTTTATTTTTTACATTTTGAACTTTTTTGACTTTCAATTCATCTAAAAAATTTCCTTCAATGTCCACAGCTTTAACTTTTTGATTAGGATTTATCGGGAAATTTTTCAATTCATAAGGAACGGAAACAGTTGGAAATTTTGAATCCTGCCGATAATCTACTAAAGTAATTGCGAGCGCTGGACAGATAACAATGCACTTTTGGCAGCCGCTGCATTCGCCTTCAAATTTGGGAATTCCAAGTAAATTATCGTTTTTGATTTTTATCAAATTTAGTGGACAAACCGAAATGCAAGGATTGCAAGGAATTTCCTCAATGCAGTGAATTATTGGAAACACTTTATCACATTTTTCTGGAATTTTATATTTATGAATTTTTCCTGGCGGACTTTTTAGAATTTTAGCTTTTTGATTCCATTCTTTTGGAATTTTCTTTTCGATTTTTCCTAATTCATTTGTAATTTTCAGCCCAACGATTTTTCCATTAAACATTGCTGAAGATGCTTCGGCAATTTCAAGAGCATCGCCTGTGGAAAACACTTTCATATTTGCATTTTCTGCTTCCTGCTGAAATTCATTTATCGAATTTAATCCGACTGCAATGAGAATCGTGTCGCATTTGATTGTCTTTTCAGTTCCAAAAATTGGCTGGAAATTCTCATCAACTTTTGCAATTGTAACCGATTCAACTTTTTTTTCCCCATTTGCTGAAAGTATTGTATGCGATGTATAGATGGGAACTCCCAAGCGTTTGAGTTTATCCTGATGAACTTTATATCCTCCACATTTGGGCAAAACTTCAGCAACTCCAACCACATCAATTCCGGCTTGCAAAGCATGATAACCAGCGATGAGTCCGACATTTCCGCCACCAATTATAAAAATTCGTTCCGAAGGCAGCACCAAATCCCGATTGACAAGTGTTTGAAAAGCACCGGCACCATAAACTCCCGGAAGTGTATTCCCGGGAAATGCAAGCATTTTTTCTCTTGCTCCAGCTGCATTGAGAATAATTTTTGGCTTTACTAAAATGTATTTGTTATCTCGTAAAATTCCCACTTTTTTGTCGCTGAATACAAAGAGTGCGACGCTGTTTGTCCAAATTTTTGAGTTTTCACAATTTGTCAATTCTTCGGATAAAATTTTTGCAATATCTATTCCGCGAGTTCCAGCATAACAATCTTTTATCGAACCGAAAAATTTATGCGTCTGCAAAACAAGTTTTCCGCCTAATTCCTGTTTGTCGTCAACGAGAATAAATGAAACATTATGCTTACACAATTCGATTGCTGCCGCCAATCCAGATGGTCCGCCGCCAATAATCAGAACTTCAGTTTGAAATTCTTCAATTGGCGAAAATTCAGGTTTTTCATCAACATCTGGCAATTGGGGAAGTCCTTCACAACTCTGCACAATCATATTCTCTTGAACAGCGACCATACACGATTTTACAGGAAGTCCATTTGCGATGACTGTACATTGAGCACATTGCCCATTGGCACAAAAAATTCCTTGCGGCGAATTGTCTTTTTTGTGATGTCCAAAGATTTGAATTCCATTTGCAATCAGTGCAGAAGCAATCATTTCACAATCATTTGCAATTAATTTTTTCCCATTCCAATAAAATTTGATTTCCTTTTTCTTCTCGGTTTCGAGAATCGGGTGAACTTTTACTCGCTTCATATTTTTTAATGACTACTCAATTTTTTTTCCTACTCATAAATTCGGAATATAATGTCAAGAATTTCAGATAAATCTTGACATAATTTTTGTCTGATTTGCCAATCCGATAAAATTATTTTTGCCAAATCTGAAATTTGAAATATGTACTAAATAGCGTGTAAAGGAGTTGTAGTATGTTTGAAATTTTAAGCAAAAGCGAGATGGCGGCTGGAACAATAATTCGTTTCGATATCAAAGCGCCGAAAATTGCGAAGAAGATAAAACCTGGGCAATTCATCATTTTACGAACCAGCGAAACTGGAGAAAGAATTCCAATTACCGTTGCTGATGTGGATAATTTGGGTGAAACAATCGCTATCATTTTTCAGGTTGTTGGAAAGACCACAGCGCTATTGAGGTCGCTAAATGTTGGCGATTTCATCAAAGATGTTGTCGGTCCACTTGGAAAACCTGCAGTTATAGAAAATCTCGGAACTGTCGTCGTAGTTGGCGGTGGAACTGGAATTGCGATTCTTCATCACATCACAAAAGCACTTAAAAAATCTGGAAATAAAATTATTGGTATTATCGGTGCGCGAGAAAAAGATATGCTAATTTTGGAAGATGAAATGCGACTGCTCTGCGATGAACTTGTGGTCACAACAGATGACGGTAGTTATGGCAAAAAGGGCTTTGTAACCGACCCGCTAAAAAGATATATTTCCGATGATGATAGTATTAAAGAAGTGTATACAATCGGACCGATTATTATGATGAAAAATGTTTGTAAAATTACCGAAAAAAAGAAAATCAAAACGATGGTGAGCTTGAACCCTGTTATGGTTGATGGCACCGGAATGTGCGGTTGTTGTCGAGTTAGTATCGACAATGAAACAAAATTTTGCTGTGTTGATGGTCCAGATTTTGAAGGTCATAAAGTCGATTTTGAAGAATTAGAAAAGCGAAATGCAATGTATCTTAAAGATGAGAAAGAATCGCTATTATTTTCGGTGAAATGAGGAAAATAAATGTCTAAACAAGATAATAAAAATCCAAAAGTAAAAATTCCAAGACAGAAGATGCCAGAACAAGACGCAACACTTCGTATTCTCAATTTTATGGAAGTTCCATACGGCTTTACATCGGAATTGGCAGTTCTCGAAGCAGAGCGATGCATTCAGTGCAAAAAGCCAAAATGTGTTGACGGTTGTCCCGTCAATATTGATATTCCTGAATTTATCAAGCTTATCAGCGAAGAAAAATTTGATGAAGCGGCAAAGAAAGTCAAGGAGCGAAACATTCTTCCTGCCGTCTGCGGAAGGGTCTGTCCACAAGAAGATCAATGTGAAGAATTGTGTATTTTGAGTGTAAAGGATGAACCTGTAGCCATAGGAAATTTGGAGAGATTCGTCGCAGATTATGAGAGAAAAATGGGATTAGTAAAAGCTCCAATTATTTCCAAAAAACGAAATCAAAAAATTGCAGTTGTCGGCTCTGGGCCAGGTGGATTGACTTGTGCGGGAGATTTGATTCAACTTGGATATGCTGTTACTATTTTTGAAGCGCTGCATCAAGCAGGTGGTGTACTTGTTTACGGAATTCCTGAATTTCGTCTGCCGAAAGCAATTGTAAATTTCGAAATTGAATATCTTCAAAAACTAGGATGCAAAATTGAACTCAATCATATTATAGGAAATCTTTATACTGTCGATGAATTGTTAGAAGATTTCAATTCTGTTTATATCGGAGTTGGAGCTGGATTGCCGCGTTTTATGAATATAACTGGCGAAAATCTCTGCAATGTCTATTCTGCGAATGAATATCTCACGCGAATAAATCTTATGAAGGCATACAAATTTCCCGAATATGACACACCGATGCCGCACGGAAACAGAGTTGCTGTGATTGGTGGTGGAAATGTCGCTATGGATTGCGCCAGAAATGCCTTACGAACTGGTGCGAGGGAAGTTACAATAGTTTATCGTCGCTCGAGAAAAGAGATGCCAGCCAGAAATGAGGAAATTCATCATGCTGAACAAGAAGGAATTAATTTCAAACTGCTTACCAATCCGGTGAAATATATTGGCGATAAATCAAATTGGGTCAAAGGAATGGAGTGTATTCAGATGGAATTAGGCGAACCAGATGAATCAGGAAGAAGGCGACCAGTTCCAATCGAAGGTTCAAACTTTGTTTACGACTGTGACCTTGCGATTGTTGCAATCGGAAATGGACCAAATCCGATAATATTCCACACAACTCCGGATTTGAAACTGAACAAATGGGACAATATCGATGTGAATCCCGAGACGATGGAAACCTCCAAAGAATTCGTATATGCTGGTGGCGACATCGTAACCGGGGCTTCCACAGTTATCGAAGCGATGGGCGCAGGTAGAATTGCGGCAAATTCAATTCATAAAAAATTATCAAAATAATATAAATGTTAGGAAAAATTTATGAAACTACTAGAAAAAATCCAAAATAAATCAGCACTTGTCGGAGTTGTCGGACTCGGATATGTCGGCTTGCCAATGGCTGTAACTGTCGCCAGAAAAGGTTTCAAAGTAATTGGAATCGATACTAGCGATTACGCCGTAAATCATGTCAACGATGGAGAAAATTATATTGGAGATGTTGACGATGCCGAGCTGAAAAAAATTGTAAAGAATGGCTCGCTTAAGGCATCTTTCGATTACAAACTTATGAAAAATGCCGATGTGATTATGATAGCCGTTCCGACTCCACTTGATAAATATCAGCAACCGAATTCGTCTTTTGTTCGCTCATCGGTGAAATCGCTTGCGGAAAATGTCTCAAAAGATACGCTTATAATTTTGGAAAGCACAACTTATCCTGGAACAACACGAGAAATTTTAGTTCGAGAATTCGAAAAAAATGGATTTCAGATTGGAAAAGATATTTTTATCGCTTTCTCTCCAGAAAGAGTTGACCCAGGAAATAAAGATTACAAAACTTCTAACACTCCCAAAATTGTTGGCGGAATTACCGAAAATTGTAATAAGGTCTCCAAAAAATTTTACGAAACTATTTTGGATGCAGATGTCTTTTTGGTCTCTTCGCCTGAAATTGCTGAAATGGAAAAAATCTATGAAAATACTTTTCGAAATATCAATATCGCTCTCGCAAATGAGATGACAATTCTGTGCGAAAAGATGGAAATTGATATTTGGGAAGTTATCGAAGCGGCGAAGACAAAACCGTACGGATTTATGGCTTTTTATCCCGGACCAGGAGTTGGCGGACATTGCATTCCGCTCGACCCATTCTATCTAACTTGGAAAGCAAGAGAGTATAATTATCATACGAGATTGATTGAACTTGCGGGTGAAATAAATATGAGTATGCCAACTTTTGTTGTGAATAAGGCGGCAAAACTTCTCAACGAAAAAGGGATTTCGCTTTCAAGGGCAAATATATTGCTGCTTGGTGCGGCTTACAAAAAAGATATTGCTGACTTTCGGGAATCGCCAATTTTGCCGCTTATATCAATTCTGGAAAAAAATAGCGCGAAATTTGTTTACAACGACCCGCATATCCCCGAATTTATCCACGAACATACATACAAAAAATATCACTCTGTAAATTTGGATAACATTGAAAAATATGATTTGGTGATTATTTTGACCGCACATTCAGCTTACGATTATGACGATATTGTAAAAAGAGCAAAGTTGATTCTCGATACACGATTCGCTTGCAAAAAGATAAATGCCGAAAATTTAATTCGGCTGTAAATATGAAAAAAATCGCATTGAAAGATGCCGATGTTTTCCGCAAAAAAGTCATTGTCAGAGTAGATTTTAATGTCCCTTTGAACGACAATTTAGAAATTACAAACGACAAACGAATTGTCTCTTCCATTCCAACAATAAAATATCTTTTAGAGAAAGAAGCTGCGGTAATTTTGCTTTCGCATCTCGGAAGACCAAAAGGACAAATTATCCCAAAATTAAGTTTGAAACCCGTTGCAAAAAGGTTATCGAAATTGCTTCAAAAAGATGTAAAATTTATAAATGATTGTATCGGAAATGATGTCAAAAGTTCTGTTGGAAAAATGAAATTTGGAGATTTGATATTATTGGAAAATACAAGATTTCATTCCGAAGAGAAGGGCAACGACCCAAAATTTGCAAAAAAGTTAGCAGAATTTGGCGATATTTTTATCAACGATGCATTTGGAACTGCTCATCGTGCACACGCTTCCAATGTAGGAATTGCTAAATATCTTCCTTCCGCGATTGGATTTCTCATCGAAAAAGAGATAAAATATCTTGGCGAATCTCTGAAAAATCCGAAAAAACCATTTACCGCAATTCTTGGCGGAGCAAAGGTTTCTGATAAAATTGAATTGATAAACAATCTTCTTGCGAAAGCAGATAACATCTTAATCGGCGGTGCAATGATGTTCACATTTCTGAAGGCAAAGGGATTTTGTGTCGGAAATTCTTTAGTTGAAAATGATAAGCTTGATTTGGCAAAAAATCTGCTTAATCAAGCCAAAAAAAAAGATGTGAAACTCATTCTTCCAGTTGATACGGTTATTACACAAGAAATTAAAAAAGATGCGGAGCACAAAACTGTTGATGTTTCCAAAATCCCAGAAAACTGGATGGGTTTGGATATTGGGGAAAAAACAGTTGAACTTTTTGGGAAAATAATTTTGCAATCCAAAACTATCATTTGGAATGGCCCGATGGGAATTTTTGAGATAGAAAATTTTGCTTATGGAACAAAAGGGATTGCAAATGCGCTTGCCGAATGTTCTGGAATTACGATTATTGGCGGAGGAGATTCTGCATCTGCGGTAGAGAAATTTGGCTTGGCTAATAAAATGACACACATTTCAACTGGCGGTGGAGCGTCTTTGGAATTTTTAGCTGGAAAAGAATTGCCCGGAATTGCTGCAATTTCTGACAAATAAAACAACTGAGTAAATTCCACCACTAAATAAAAAAAAGACCTGAAATATTTTCAGATCTTATCTCATAAAATTATTTTTGTAACTTACTTCTAATACCTCACTTCCAATCCTGTGTAGAAATAAGTGTAGAAATAATTTGTCGCATCGCCATCAATTTTTTCACATTTATATTTCTTTTCACATTTATATTTCAGATGAATGCCGATTTCTGGAATTAAATTGATTTTAGTTTCGGCAAAAATTCTTTCAGTTCGGGAAATCGAATTTGCAAGAAATTCTGATTCCTTATTCTGTTCAAATGGATCTTGCCCAACATTTCCTTGCTGCATATTTTCATATCGTAATTTTATCTGAAATGTTGGATAATTATAGCATATTTGTACAGCATTATTCAACAAATTAGAGCCGTCGGAGTAGCCCAAAAATTGTGTGTCGTGAGTATATCTGGTCTCTGTGTCATATTCATCGGAATGGCTGTAAGTTGTTGGACCAACGGCAGTTGTTTCAATATCGAACTCAAGTGGAAAAGAAAATAACTGAAATTTCAGACCTGCCTGAAAAGCTAATCCTGTCCATCCAGTTTTCGTTCCTATTCTCGATTTTTTCAAATCATCTACGAAAATATTTCCATAAAAAAGAAATCCCTTTATTGGTCTGAGTAAGCCGAACACAAATGCTCCCATATTATCTCGATTATGACTTTTGAAATCAACAAATTTAAAAATCATCATCGGCGTTGCATACGCCAAATCAAGCGTCTCGTCTCCATAAATTGCACATTGCCCTAATCCGAAAGAGAAAACTTTTGAATCATAATAAAGCATTTGAAGCGCATAAGATTTGGTTTGATAATCAACAGATTGATCAGTTAAACTGTCGGGAAGAAGTTGAGCAACAAATCCAAGATAATGAAATTTCCCAAATTTTTTGTAATATTTCAGATAGCCGTATGGTGTAACTTCAGGATTCAAAATAATGGATGAAGTAATTGTTTTACCAACCTGAAAAGTTCCATAACCGATTGATAAATTCAGGATGTTATTTTTGTAATCAAGTTCTGAGCAAGTTGAAAGAAGCCGCGTCTCTCCGCCACTTTGGTGCACGAAAAGATTTTCATCGATAAAAGTTGTATCACCCGAATAATGTCCTTTTCTATATTGAGTTAAAAATCCAAAATTGTCGCTGATATTTCCGCCGAATTCGAGTCCATTATATTCGTAAGTTCGTGTTTGTATGCTATCGAGATGCGTGATATCTTCATTTTTGAAATCTTTATGAAAGCCAATCCGTGCTGAAAAAAATAGTTTAGTTTCATCTTTTGCGTATGTAAAAATGTGTTTTTTGTCAGAATGCGGTTTGAAGAGATTCAATATTGAAGATTGTATTTTTTTTGGTGGATAGATAGCAGATTTGAAACCATCAGAAAAATTGCACGACAATCTTTCCTTATGATATTCAACTAATTTTTTATATTGATTTGATAAATCCTTTGAAGAAAATCCATCTAAAATTTTTATAATTTCATCGTGATATTGCGGATAAATGAAGTATGTATCTTCCATATATCCAAGAGTTTGCATCGATTCTAAAAATGGATATACTGCATCATTTTGAGGAATAATAAAATCGGCAGACAAACTATTAAACAAGATAAAGTGAAAAGTAAAAAGTAAAAACAAAATAATAATTTTTTTCATAACGACCTTTATTAAATAAACAATTTACCGTTTTGCTTTGAGCAGAAGATATAAACCGACCAACGCTGGCAGGACAGAATTTACGAAAAATATCGTTAGCGTAGTCGTAATCGCTGCTTCGATAGAAATTCCGAATTTTGAGAAAACATTCATCGCGAATATCTCGCGTAATCCAAATCCGCTGAAAGATATTGGAATTATATGCGAAAAATGCACAATTGGGACAGATATTATCACATCGAAGAATTTTATGTCAACAAATGTTTTTAGAATTAGAAAATATTGATAAAAGCTGATGAAGACGAAGATAATCTGCATCGTGATAATTCTCGGAACAATTTTTAGATAGTTGTCAAAATATAATTTTATCTTCTGATTTTTTGTTAGAAAGCCGAAGAGATAGAATAAAAATGGCAATAAAGTTACGAATACAAAAATAATAATTTTCAAAAATAAATTGATTGATTGAAAAAAGAAAATTGCAGCAAATGAAGCAAAGAAAAGATTTTTCCAAGTTACAAAAATCCTCTCAACCCCGACGGATATAGCTGTTGCTCGTTTTTTGTTATTCACAAAATACATTTTGCCGAAAAGTCCAAGTCCAGCTGGTAACAAAAAATGAAGTGCCATTCCAACAAAATATGACTTCAAAATTTCATACTTTTTTGGCACATAATCGGAATTGAGCTGAAGATATTTTCCCCAATTATTATATTGAATAAATAATTTTATAAAAGTTGTAAAAAATATGATTAAAATCGTTGAAAATGTAATTTGGAAAAAACTTTTTTGAAGTTGATAAAAATCGATTTTTTTCGAGATAAAAAATAAAATCAGAATTGTAATTATAATTTTTAGAGAGAAAATGATTTGTTTTTTTATTTTATTTTTCATTATTTTTTTGGTGTTTTGCCACAGAGAACACATCATGCCAGAGGCAGATCCGCCTTTGGCGGAGAGAACACAGAGATTTTTTATAATTTTTTGACATTTTAGATATTTTGGACTTTTAACATTTTGAATTTTTACTCTTTCTTCCATTCCAATTTCCAGAAAATTCCCACAATTGAGTAAAATATCAGATAATACGGATAAATAAGTATAGAAATCAAATCCATACAATGAAATTTCTCTTTATGTTTGATGAGCCCTGAAATCCAAAAAATGAGAAAGGCAATAAAATAAATAATAAATCCTTCATATTTTCGAAATGTAAAAATTTTTATTGGAAGATAAATATAAAAAAGAGTGATGAGAATCGATAGAATTTTATAAAGTTGAGAAGATTTTCCGAACTGACCGTATCTTCTTTTTTGCTGATTATGAAAATCAATTTTTTCTGATCTGGTCGGAACTTTCACATCGGAATTATATGCAATTTTATATTCAGTTTTTTTTATGAAATTTAGGAGCAACTTATCTTCCCCACACTGATAATTTTTTATTCTCTCAAAGCCGCCAACTTTGTCAAATGCTTTTTTTTTAATTGCAAGATTTCTCCCAATTGCGCTGAATGGCAGGCCAAGTCCAATTGTAGAGCAAATTATATTTGCAGACATCAATTGTGTGAATTTGCGGAATTTTGAAACATCTATTTCCGGTGAAAATCCGACGACCATTCCTGTTTTATTTGAAATATAATTGTTGTAACTTTTAAGCCAATTTGAAGGTGGAAGGCAATCTGCATCTGTGAAAAGAAAAATGTCATATTTTGCATTATCTGTAGCTTTCTTTAATGCTGCCTTTTTCCCTTTGTATTCAGTACTTTTTTCAGAAAAGTGAAAATATCTCCTGTTTTTCTCGTCCTTGCAGAACTCTTTAATTTTTAATAAGGAATTGTCTGAAGATGCGTCATCAACTAAGATTATTTCATATTTGTCTTTAGGATAATCTATTCTTTCTAAAAATGAAAAAAGAGCAGGTAAATTCTGCTCTTCATTGCGGCAGGCAATTATTATAGAATAATTATGTAACTTGTAATTTTTTAATCGAAAACTACGAAGTATTCCAAAAGATAATATGATAAAAGCGGCAAAAGAAAATAATAAAGGTAAAAAGGATAATGACATAGGGTTTTGGGTAATGAGTTTGTGGTAATTGGTTTTAGGTTTTGGGTGTTAGGTTTTGGGTTTTGGGGTTTGGGTCTTGGGATCGATATTTTATTAAATTCATTAGTTTCTTTGAAATAGTTTCGCACCGACTAATTATCTCACTTTTTTCTTCTGAAGAAATATATCAATTTCAAGAGCAATAATTGATTGAGTTTGAACTTCTGCTGAAGAACCTTTCGAAATATTGAAATAACGAATACTTTGTTTATTAGATCCGCTCTCATCTCCCTCACTTATATTACTGGGAATACTAACAGCAGCTTTTCTGATTTGATTTCTGAGGTCATAATCACGAGAAAATTTTCCTGAATCAGTAATCCTATAGATGAAGACAGCCAAATCTATTGCTAATTGCCACACTTCAAGTTTCCTGAAATCACCCATAATATTTCATTCCCCTTTTACCCAGTACCCAATACCCATTACCAATTACCAATTTTCACCTACTTCTCACTCCTCTCACAAGGATATTCCACCAAGCTTTAAAGAAATATTCAAATTGAGTAGAGATTGGTTTTTTCTGGCGTTTAATTAGATATTTTCTCTCTGACTCCAATATTTCTTCAAATGTTTCGGGCATATCGACATAATAGGGCGGCACAAGTCCGGGTTTGAATTTTGTTCTTAACTTTTTTAAATCCTTCGGATAAAGTTCAAAATAGTGTTCGCTCAAGGCTCGAACTCCTACAATTCCTACTTCGCCACGAAAAACATTTATAAATTGCGGCAATTCATCAATAAAAAGTTTTCGTAAGATTCTTCCCCAACCTGTTAATCGTGGATCATTCTTAAATTTTCCACCTTTTTCCAATTTATACTTTTGATAAATATAATCCTGCAAATATTCCGAAAATGGATGCATTGTTCTAAATTTATAAATGTTAATAAATTCCCCATTTTGTCCAACTCTTCGCATTTTTACAAACAGTCCATAAGATGGAACATCATTGGGTGACGATATATTAATTTTTCGTGCGATAAAATAAAATAAATTATTAATTTCAGTCGTATCCAAAACTTCAAATCCGCTTGAATACAATCTTCCCAATATTTCAGTTTCAGAAATTATTCTGTTTTCGCCTTTTGTTACGGCAAAATAAATCTCTTTAAAAATTGGTAATTTGGGAATTATCCTTTTGAAAATAAAATCCGTATAATAAAATATGAAGGCAATGATATTGGGATATTTAGAATAAAATTTTTCGTGATGACTCCGAATTGTCTCACCGCAACCGACAAAATATCCGCCAAATTTGAGATTTGCATTTATCGCAAGAAAGTATTTATTTATTCGTCTAATGTCATTTATTTTATGAAGATTCAGAAAGAATGTAAGAGATTCCGAATCGATATTTTCGATATTAAAAAGAGTGTGAGTATCGAGAATTGACGATTGATTTCGAGGAATTTTATCCAAAGAGAGATGAAGTCCTTCTTTTAAATGAGCATCATTTACAAAGGAGAAAAGGTCGGGATTATCAGCTAAATATTTATCTTTTAGATTTGTATAGATAGAATTTTCTATATTAATCTGGGGAAGTTCAAGTTCGATTTCGTGAGATAATTTTTGTGGAAAAAACTCTACCTGTGTTGGTTTTAATGCTGATGATGAATTATTATTCTCTGTTAATTTCCGATGAAAATAAAATAGAATTACAAAAAAAAGTTCAATACTGGAAGCAATAACGATTGTTCCAAAAACGATTAATCGCGAAGTAATTTCTACTTTCAATCCAAAAATGAGAATTAGAATAATTGCCAAAACGGTGAAATTACTTCTTATAATTGCGACAATTGGATTTCTTAATTTTTGCGATTCTGCTAAATTATATTTGTCACTTAAAATAGATATAAACAGCCAGATAAATATGAAAACAAGAAATGGCGATAAATAATTTGGCAAAATAGTCGTTTTTGTGGCGGGTTTTAGCCAAGCCATAA
>JACNJR010000075.1 GCA_014382495.1 Candidatus Cloacimonadota bacterium
AAATAGTCCATGTTTTGATGCTGGCGATAGCACTGCTGTCAGTTGGGATTTTGATTTAGATGGTGATGCTCGAATTTTGAATGAAAATGTGGATATTGGCGCTTATGAATCTGGTGCGAAAAGTGATTAGTTCGCAAAAAAATAAAAGGAATGATTTTAGAATGTTTTATTTACCACTTTTCATACCGCACAATCTCATCCAAACTTTTTCGGTTTTTACTTCCAGCAAATGTCTTTACAGCTTTTGCGTATAAACCATTTTTTTCAGCAGGATAGCCGAACGGACTTAACGCAACCACTTTAATATTTTCGGGAATTTGCAGAATTTTTTTTACATTTTTTTCATTAAAAGCACCGAGCCAGCACGAGCCAATTCCCATTTCCCACGCTGCGAACATCATCTGCTGGAACGCAATCGCTGAATCGACAAGATAATAATGCTGTCCATTCATAAATCCGCTATCTTTCGGATTCGCACAAACTGTGATTACAACAGGCGCATCTTTGATGAAGAAATTTGCCTTGCTGATAAATCCAGCTTTTAACGCAAGTTGATGAATTTTCTCCTTATTTTTGACAAGGATAAATTTCCAACACTGCTTGTTTTTCCAAGATGGAGCCAATCTTCCAGCTTCCAAAATGGTCGCCAATTTCTCATCTTCAATCTCTTTTGAAGAATACTTTCTTATGCTCTTTCGGGATTTAATAATTTCTAAAACTGACATTTTTCACCTCTCAATTATTTATAAAAAGATACAAATTTTTTGACAAGTTTTTTCTCCTTTTTTGTTTAAAAGAAAAATTATTTGGAAAAATATTATGTCTAAAACTTTTATTCAAAAGATTTTTGAAAACAGAATTGGAAGGAAGATTTCTGAAGGTGAGATAATTTTTGTTGAGCCGGATTATATTCTAACTCACGATAATACAGCCGCGATTATCAAGAAATTATCGCAAGTGAAAGAGGGTATTAAAGTTAAATATCCAAACCGAATTGTTATTGTTCTTGACCATATAATTCCAGCAGCAAATGCAGCATCAGCGAATAATCACAAGCAAATTCGTAAGTTTGTGAAAGAACAGAAAATTTCTCATTTTTACGATATTGGAAATGGAATTTGCCATCAAGTTTTGCCCGAGAAAGGACTGGCTATTCCAGGAAGTGTTGTCGTTGGAAGTGACAGTCATACTTGCACTTACGGAGCTTTCGGAGCATTCTCAACTGGAATTGATAGAACCGAAGCTGCGGGAATTTGGATTACTGGCGAAACTTGGTTCAAAATTCCGAAAACATTCAAAATTTCATTAAATGGAAAATTCAAAAAATATGTCTCTGCAAAAGATTTAATTCTGAAAATAATTGGCGATTTAGGAGCAGATGGAGCGAATTACAAATCTGTCGAATATCACGGAAATGGAGTGAATAATCTATCAATTTCGGACAGAATGACAATCGCAAATATGGCAATCGAAATGGGCGCGAAAAATAGCGCATTTCCAGTTGATGAAATTACCGAGAAATGGCTGAAAAATAGGGGAGTTAAAAATTACGAAAAAATTTGGGCTGATGCAGATGCCGTCTATGAAAAGGAATTTTCATACAATCTCGACGAAATCACTCCGCAAATTGCATTTCCACATTCGGTCGATAATGTCAAAAATATTTCAGAAGCCAAAGGTATAAAAGTCGACCAATGTTTCATCGGAACTTGCACAAATGGTCGAATCGAAGATTTGCGTATCGCAGCTGAAATTTTGAAAGGAAAAAAAATTCATTTAGAAACTCGTTTGATTATTCTGCCAGCTTCACGCGAGATTTATCAACTGGCGATGAAAGAAGAAATCCTGGAAATTTTGAGTGAAAGTGGAGCAGTCATTCTTCCGCCTGGATGCGGACCTTGTCTCGGCGCACATCAAGGAGTGATGGCGGATGGCGAGGTAACTATCTCAACTGCAAATAGAAATTTCAAAGGGAGAATGGGCAACAAATCTGCATCTATCTATCTGGCTTCTCCGGCGACTGTTGCCGCGTCTGCTTTGACAGGAAAAATTTCAAATCCGACTGAAAGATAAAATAAAATTGAAAGGAAAAAATATGGAATTAAAAGAGAAAGTTGAAAAAGCATTAAACAAGGTAAGACCAATGTTGAAGGCAGATGGTGGCGATGTCAAACTTATTGGCATCACAGAAGATGGCGTTGTTTCGGTGAAATTGCAAGGTGCTTGCGGAAGCTGCCCATTCGCACAAATGACATTGAAAATGAGTATCGAAAAAAAATTGAAAGAAGACATTCCGGAAGTTTCATCAGTAAAAGCTGTATAAAATTTTTAAAATGTGAAAAAAACTATAAAGAAAATTTTTGGCGTTTTTCTAATTCTTTTGGGAATTGTCGGATTATTTCTCCCAATTCTTCAAGGAATTCTTCTTATTGTTGCCGGATTGACAATTTTGGGTGATAAAAGGATGATAAAATTAATCGAGCAAATTAAAGAATATTTTCGGAAGAAGGTAAAAAAGTAACTTAATTTTCTCTTTCCGATTTACTCTTTTGAGGAGATATTTTGATAATTATCTTCTCGATTTTTTTTGTCGAAACCTTCTTAACTAAAAATTCGTAATTTTTTACAGATATTTTCTCATTATGTTTCGGAATTCTTTCCAATTTTGAAATCAGATAGCCGGCGATGGTTTCATACTCGCCCTCTTCCAAATCTATATTGTAATCCTCAATCAGTTGCTCAATTTCAACATCTCCATTAACTATGAATGTATTTTCATTTATTTTATGAATATCTTGCTCAACTTCGTCGTATTCATCTTCAATTTTTCCAACCAATTCTTCCAGCAAATCCTCAACAGAAATTAGACCAGCCGTGCCGCCATATTCATCAACGACAATGGATAAAGATGTTTTTTTCTCTTGCATTTTTTTGAGCAAAGTTGTCGCTTTCATAACTTCTGAAACGAAATAAGGATCTCGCATAAATTCTTCGGCCGGTTTTGTTAAATCAGATATTTTTAATAAATCGTGAATAATAAGAATTCCTTCGATGTGATCGATGTCTGAAGAAAATATGGGAAAACGAGTAAAACCTTTTTTTCGAGATATTTCAATTACATCTTTTAGCGTAGTACCGAATTTTATTGCGACGATATTCGTGCGAGGAACCATAATATTTTTTACTGTAAATTCTCTAAAATCGAGCACCTCTTCAATCAAATCGTGCTCATCTTTATTGACTTCACCATTTTTTTTCGCTTCAGATAATAACAAAGACAAATCATCTTTTGAGAAAAGTTTTTTGTTATTTTCTTGTGAAAATTTAAAAATTTTTAGGAATAAAGAATTTATCTTTCCAAAAATCCAAATAAATGGAGTGAAAATTAGCGAGAAAAATTTTATGATAAAAAACAATTTTGGAATAGTATATTCGGCTCTATTTTGGAAATAAATTTTGGGAATTATTTCTGCAAAAATCAGAAGAAAGACAGTTAAAATAAGAGTAGCGGTAATTTCTGGAAGAATTCCTTTTCCAACTACATAAGCCGTAAATACAGAAGACACAATTACCATAGAAATATTTGTGCCGATTAAAGTCGTTCCCAAAACTTTGTCAGGATTTGAGACGAAATTGAGAAGATGCTTTGACTGCTTGCTTTTTTCGGCTTTGTGCTTAAGTTTATATTTGTTTAACGAAATAAGCCCAATTTCAGTTCCGGAAAAAAATGCAGTTCCGATGAAAAATATTGCAACGATAATTATGCTTATCATTTTTTAATTTGAATTTGATAATTCTTGTTGATTTGCGATGTGCAATGCTTCAATTAATTCTTCAATTGAACCATCCAAAATTGCTTCTAAATTATGAGTTGTAAAGTTTATCCGATGGTCCGTAATGCGCGATTGCGGAAAATTATATGTACGAATTTTTGCGCTTCTATCGCCCGTTCCGACCATCGTTTTCCTCTTTTTTGCAATTGATTTTTGTTGCTTTTGAATTTCCATATCAAGAAGTCGAGACCTCAGAATTGTCATTGCCTTATTTTTATTTTTCAGTTGAGATTTTTCATCCTGACAAGTTACGACAGTTTTCGTAGGAATATGAGTAATTCTTACTGCTGAATCAGTCGTATTCACGCTCTGTCCGCCTGGTCCTGAAGAATGAAAGACATCGATTTTCAGGTCTTTCTCATTTATTTTGAAATCAATCTCTTCAGCTTCTGGAAGGACGACTACAGACGATGCGGAAGTGTGAATTCTGCCGCTTGATTCGGTTTCCGGAACTCGTTGAACGCGATGCACACCACTCTCATATTTCAGAGTTCCGTAAGCATTTTTCCCAATTACTTCAAATGAAATCTCCTTAAATCCGCCCATTCCTGTCGGATTGGAATTCATCATATCAATTTTCCATCCTTTTTGCTCTATGAAATGCGAATACATCCTGAAAAGGTCGGAAGTAAAAAGCGCTGCCTCTTCACCACCAGTTCCAGCTCGGATTTCCATAATAGCATTCTTTTTATCATTTGGGTCTTTTGAAATTAAAAGGGATTTCAAGTGAGTTTCCAATTTTGAAATTTTCGTTTCCAATTCATTATTTTCATCAATAAATAATTGGACAATTTCCTTATCATTTTCGCTCTGAATTTCGATTTTATTCTCTTCAAAATTTTGTCTAATATTTTCTAACTTATCGTAGCAATTCACAATTTCTGCAAGTTCTTTGAATCTTGTGGAGAGTTCTTTGTAGAGTTTCAAATTTGATAACACTTTTTGGTCAGAAAGTTTTTTTTCTAACTTTTGATACTCTTGTTTTATCTCGGTTATTTTATTTTTGAGATCCATAATTTTCTAAAAACTCAACATTTGGCAAATCAATCTGCATTTCCATTGCAGCTTTTAGTGCATAAATTGCCACTTCAAGTTGATTCTCATCAGGTTCTTTTGTAGTAATTCTCTGCAAAGCCAAACCTGGTGAAGAAAAAATTTTAACAAACCAGTGATTTATATTTTTCCCAGAAAATTTCAAAATTTCATATGAAATTCCAGAAATAACAGGAAGCAACAAAAGATGAAAAAAAATGCGATGTAAAAGAGGAATTTTGTTTCCCAATAGGGAAGCAAGAGTTGTATCAAAAATTGAAAAAATCAAAATCGCAATAACCATCACAATCATAATAAAACTTGTTCCACATCTTGGATGAAATGTACTGAATTTTTTCGTATCTTTTAGAACAAAATTTGGATTTTCTTCATAAGCAAAAACAGTTTTATGTTCGGCTCCATGAAATTGAAATAATCGTCTAACATCTTTCATAAAACTGATTATAAGTATGTATAGCACGAAAAAAATTATTCTAATTCCGCCAACAAAAAGATTGAAAATCAAACTTTTTTCTCCAATATTTGACCAATATCCAATTCTGTATGGAAGAAAAACAAAGAGCAGAAAGGCAAGTCCAAATGCAATAAAATAAGTGAAAAACTGATATAATTTTCCATCTTTTTTCTCGCTTTTTTTTGAATTTTTTTCTTCATCTTCGATTGCTATTTCTGCAGAAAAATTCAGAGTTTTGAAACCGATAATCATCATTTCAACAAGCGAAATAAATCCGCGAATTATTGGAATTCCAAAAAACTTTTTTTTCTTTGTCAATGAAACAAATTCATCTTTTTTGATGATAATCAGACCATTTTTTCTGCGAATTGCAGTTGCAATATATTTTGGCCCACGCATCATTACGCCCTCTATGACTGCTTGGCCGCCGACTGCGATTTTTTGTTTATCATTCATTTTTTTATTTCCAAAATTAGGTAAATATGATTGGTTACAATAAGTTGCGAAAACTTACAAATGATTCTAATTTGTTCAGAATAGAAACCAGAATCTAATAGAATTGAAAGTTGGTTTTATTCAAAATTTTTAGGCCTTTTTAATGTTTTTGTATTTTTTATTAAATTGCTCAATACGACCAGCGCTATCGACTAATTTCTTTTTACCTGTAAAAAATGGATGGCATTGTGAGCAAATTTCGACATTTATTTCAGAAACTGTTGCCCTTGTTTCAAAACTGTTTCCACAAGCACATTTGACAATACATTTCTCATATTTCGGATGAATCTTCTTTTTCATTTATCTTCTCCAAAAATTTTATTTTATCAAAAATATAATAACACTAATTTATTAAAGTAGTGAAATTCCTGTCAAATTTTTTTCAGAATAAAATGAAATTAACTTAAAATTGTGTAAAAATTCTCACATTTCTTGACAGAAAAAAATATCGATTTTGCAAAGATTATAAAATTTTGGAGGATTTTATGGATTGTGGACTCAAAGGTAAGGTTGCATTGGTAACAGCGGCGTCTAAAGGACTTGGAAAAGCGGTAGCACTCGAACTTTCAAAAGAATACGCAAGTGTGATTATCTGCTCAAGAAACGATGAAAATCTCAAACAAGCAAAAGAAGAAATATCTCAAAAAACTGGCAAAAATGTAAAAACTTTTATTGTCGATATTACGAATGACAAGCAAGTTAAGAATATGATGAAACAAATAAGAAAAGAATTCAATGGCGTCGATATTTTAGTTAATAATGCCGGCGGACCACCAGCAGGAATGTTCGACGAATTCTCAATCGAAGATTATCGAAATGCTATCGAATTAAATCTGATAAGTGCAATTCGTCTAACTTATGCAGTTATTCCTTATATGAAATCTAAAAAATGGGGCAGAATTATAAATAACACATCTGTTTCGGCAAAACAACCGCTTGACAATTTGATTCTCTCAAATACAGCGAGAGCAGGAGTTTTGGGATTTACGAAATCCATCTCAAATCAATTGGCTCCTTTTGGAATTACGGCAAACGCTATCTGTCCAGGTTACACAAAAACGGGAAGAGTAGAAAATCTGGCGAAATCTTTTGAGAAATCTGGAAAAGGAAGTATTAAAGATTTTTACCAAAATATCGAGCAACAAGTTCCTATGCAAAAAATAGGAACGCCAGAAGAATTTGCGAAAACTGTGGTTTTTTTGGCTTCGCAAAATGCAAGTTATATTACAGGAATCGCATTGCAAATTGATGGTGGGTTTATAAAAAGTTTGTTCTAAAAAAAGAAGTAAATTTTTTGTATTTGGAGTCAGATTTCCATTGCCGAAAATCGCCAAAAAAGATTTTTATTTTATGAAAAAATAGAAATCGTAGAAAAACTTGATAAAAAAAATAATGCTGAATATGTGAAGGGAAAATTAAATTTGAAAATTGAAATAAAGAAAATATAAGAGAAGGAAAAAATGACTTAGCTATTTTAGAATAAATCTTTGCATCTTTTCAGCTAATTTTTTTGCCATCTCTTCAGGAGAATCATTCCATTTCTCTGTATGCTTATCTAATTTCGGAGTAAAGATTCTCTCCACCTGAGTAGGAGAGCCATTCAGTCCAACAAACTTCTCATCAAGATTTAAATCATCAAAATTCCAGATAGTAATTTCTGCTCTTTTTGCACTCATTTTTCCACGAAGAGAAGGAAGTCGCGGCTCGTTTATCTCCTTCACAACTGAAATTGCAATCGGAAGTGTTGACTCAATAACATCATATCCATCTTCAGTTATTCTTTCAGCAAGAATTTTTCCATTCTGAATTGATTCTATTTTTCTGACAAAAACAATTTGCGGAATTTCGAGAAGAGTTGCAACTCCAGGACCGACCTGTGCTGTGTCGCCGTCAATTGCTTGCTTTCCAAAAAAGATAATGTCAAAATTCCCAATTTTCTTAATTGCTGCTGTAAGTGTATAACTTGTTGCCAAAGTGTCGGCACCTGCAAATTTTTCATCTGATAATAGGATTGCATCGTCAACTCCCAACGCAAGTGCTTCTCGCAAAGCCGATTTCACTTGCGGCGGTCCCATACTTAAAACTGTGACTTTTCCGTCGAATTTCTCTTTGATTCGCAGTCCCTCTTCAATGGCATACATATCGAAGGGATTGATGATGCTCTCGACACCTTCGCGAATTAGAGTGTTCGTTTCTGGATTGATTTTTATCTCAACTGTATCCGGCACCTGTTTTATGCAAACGATGATGTTCATTTTAACGCCTTAAGTAGGTTATGTGTAAATGGGTAAATGAGTATATGGGTAGATAAAATTCATTTATTTAGCTTTCCTTTTAGATATTTTATAAAATTCAAAAGTTTTTTCCTTAAAATTTCTATGGAATTGAGAATATTTAATGAAGCCAAATATCTAAATCTTTATGTTTTTTTACTATTCTTTTTCCTCATCAACCCATTTACGCATCAACTCATTCACCCATTAACTCATCATCACTTTTCAAAAGCAATTTGCAACTGTTTTTAATATTAGAAATCACCACATTTTCACCGATAATGCTATCAGAAATTTTTCCTTTCACATTTGAAATATCGCACTTTTTCATCACAATACTATTTTCGATATTCGCATTATTTATTTTTGAATTACTTTCAATGCAGGTATTTGGAAAAAGGTGTGAATTTGTGACAATGCAATCTTCGCCAATCACAACTGGACCGATGATTTTCGAGTTTTCAATTTTGCTATTTTTCCCAATATAGATAGAATTTTCTATTTCGGAATTTTCATCTAAATTGCCATAAATGTACCATCCTTTGAATTTTTTCAGAAGAAATTGATTTGCCTCAAGAATCTCTTTCGGCTTGCCTGTATCGAGCCATTTGCCTTGCAGAATTTCTTGTTTCACAATCAAATTTGTATCAATAAGTCCTTGAATTGCATCGGTGATTTCATACTCGCCACGCCAAGAAGGTTTCAACTTGTCTATCGCAGAAAAAACAGTTTTATCAAAAATGTAAACTCCTATAATTGCAAGATTTGATGGCGGTTCTTTCGGCTTTTCTATAACTTTTAGCAATCTATCATTTTCAATTATTGCAATTCCAAATCGTTTCGGATCGTCAACTTCTTTCAGCATAATAATGCTATTCGGTTTTTCAATTTTGTATCGTTTGATGAGATTGGTAAGGTCATCTTCAAAAATATTGTCGCCAAGAAATACCAAAAATGGTTCAGAGCCGACAAAAGCTTGTGCCATTTTTACAGCGTGAGCAAGTCCTTTTTGTTCGTTTTGAACGATGTATTCGATTTTTGCTCCGAGTTGCGAGCCATTTCCGACCACTTCTCTTATGATTTCTTGTTTATATCCGACAATTAATCCGATTTCTGTGATGTTCAAATTCACCAATTTTTTTATGATATGAAAAATCATTGGCTGATTTGCCAGCGGAATCACAGGTTTTGGAATGGAAAATGTAATCGGCTGCAGCCGAGTGCCTTTACCAGCACATAAGATGATAGCTTTCATTGTTTTCTTTCTGCTTTATTGCAGCGCAATTACTTTCAAAGTTGTGTTGACATCATTTTGCCAAGGCCAGAACATTGCGATTATTGTTGTATTTTCAAACTCTTTTTTGTAGAGTGTTTGCTCTTCGTAAATTCCACCGAAATCTTCTGTTAAATTTTGGACATCCTTGTTAGGTTTTACTCCAGCCGGCTTTATTGCGGGATCGAGAATATCAGTAAAAATCTTGTTCCATTCAGCAATTTCTGTGTTATAGAAGACGAGTTCTATGTAATCGTCACCAACTTCTCTCTTTTCATAGATGCCCAATCTGCTGAATTTTTCAATAATTTCAATTATTTTCATTTTGTTTAGCTCCTTTCTATTGTTATTTTATGTCAATAATTTGCTCATTCCAGAATACATAAACCAGATTCCGACTATTATTGCTGTGAATCTTGCTGCTATACGCACCTCTTTGAAACGAGAAATAAATCCAGAAAATGCAAATGGAAGTAAAAAGATTGTTGTAGCGAGAAAAAAGAAAATAAAAAAGATAATACTTTTGACGATTCCACCAAGAGCAAGCGCAAAACTCATTGCTAAAAGAAATGGAGAACATATATTAATTCCTGCAAAAAATCCGAGAAAAAATAGATATTTTGGATTTTGAAAAAATCGGCTAAATATAGAGCAAAAGTTCCAATGCTTTATAGATTGAATTACACCAAACAATACCATTAATAATCCAAAAATGATAAACAAAGAAGGCAATATAATTTTTTGGAATAAAGAAAAATTAATAAGATAATTTCCTAGAATTCCAACCAACAATCCAAAAAGCATATAAGCGACAAGTCGTCCAAAAAGAAAAAGTCCTAATGATTTTGCAGAAATTACAATATTACCATTTTTTTTGGAAAACATTATCGGCGATAAAATTGGATAGCAATAACCAAGGCAAAAAATTCCAGTTGAAAAACCGAGAGTCAGCGCTTTTATAATCATTTAAAAAAATCCTTAAAATTCTCTTTTCCATCTTCAGTCATCATATCAACATTCCATAATTTTGTGTCATCAGAAACGACTTTTACTTTTTTTGTCTTAAAATTTTTCCTAACAGTTTTCTCAATATCTTCCTTAATTACTTGCGTTAAAGGACATAAAGAAGATGTGAAAATAAGAGTAATTTTGACATTTTTATTTTCATCAATTTGGATGTCCTGTATCAAACCTAAGTCAACAATATTAATATCAATTTCGGGGTCTTTAATGGTTTTAAGTGCTTCTCTGATTCCATTTTGTGTGAATGGATATTCTTTCGATAAAGTGTAATTTTTTATCATAAAAAAATGCGGAAGTTTGATGATAAATATCAGAAAAATACAGAATAATAAAATTATTCCTATTTGAATCAAAAATTTTTTTCTTTTCATAAAAGCACTTGACTTGTTGATGAGATTAATCTGTCAAGGTTTTTGATAATTCAAAAATTTTTTATATAATTTCTTGACACGATTTTTTTTGCTTCTGTTAATGGCAACTATATTGTAATATACGAAAAATATTCACAAGGCAGATGATTTAGCGTTAGATTATCTGCAAAAAAAGAAAGGAGTAGTAATGACAAAAGCGGATTTAGTTCGTGCAATTTCGCAGGACACAGGAATCATTTTGAGCGATACTAAATTGATTATTGATGCTTTTCTGGATTCTATTAAGAGCAGTTTAGTGGAAGGCGAACATATTGAAATTAGAGGATTTGGTACATTCAAAAACAAAATGAGGAAACCTAGAACCGCCAGAAACCCGAATACACAAGAGATTATCAGTCTTCCCGAGCGTATTGTCCCAACTTTTAAATTTTCGAAATTCTTCACAAATGATGTAATTAAAAATAATTAATGGAGTGTTAATGCCCTGCGGAAAAAAGCGAAAAAGAGCGAAGATAAGCAAACATAAGCGAAGAAAACGATTGAGAAAAAATCGTCACAAAAAGAAATAAAAAAAGAAAAAATTTCAATTTAGAGTTAGCAAAATTTAAATATCTTTCTAAAAAAATTTGGAGAGGATAAAAATTATGTTAAAATTATTTGCAAAAATAAGTGCAATTATTGGTGCAATATTTATTATTGTTGGAGTGGTTGATAAAATTTTCCTGCCCCATAGCAATATTTTTCTTCAGCATGAGAATTACTTTGTTGCCGCAAATCCGTTTATTCTTTTTGCAATTTTGTTCTACATTTCGTATATTGTTCATAAAGACGGTAAATAGAGTTCGGAAAAGTTGGTCGGGATGGTCGGATTTGAACCGACGACCTCTTCGTCCCGAACGAAGCGCGCTAGCCGAGCTGCGCTACATCCCGTTGTGGCTATAAGTTTAATCTATTTTCATTCTGTCAAGAAAAATTGATTTTTTGCAATTTATAAATCGATTAACATATAAATTTGACAATTAGTAATCTACACTAAAATTTTATCAAAAATAAGAGAATAAAGGATATTTTTATGGAGTTTGAATTCGGCGGAAAGAAATTAAAAATAAAGGATACTCTGCCATTGATTCCTATGAGGAATCTTGTGATTTTCCCTCAAATGGTTGTTCCAATGGTAATCGGAAGGAGAAAATCAATCAAAGCAACCGAAAAAGCATACAATTTAGATAAAATGTTTTTTTGCGTTGCCCAAAAATCTGCCGAAATTCAAAAACCACAAAGTGACGATATTTATCGGATTGGTATGATTTGCGAAATTCTCCAAATTTTCAAAATGCCAGACACAACCATAAGAATTCTCGTTGAGGGAATTAAAAAAGCAAAAATTGTCAAACTGAACAATAACGCCGAAATATTTTCTGCAAAAGTGAAAATTATCGAAGATGAGCACCTTGCAGAAAATTCCGAAAATACCGCATTGATTCAAACATTGGAAGGTGAATTCAAAGAGTATGTAAAATTGAGCAGAAATTTTCCTGACGATGTTTTAATCAGCTTGGAAAATATTAGTGAAGCAACGCAAAAAGTCGACATAATTTCCGCAAATATTGATACAAGTGTAGCAACGAAACAAAGATTGCTAGAATTTCCGCTAATTCGAAAAATTTTCTATCTTATCGAACTTCTTTCAAAAGAAGTAGAAGTATTAAAATTACGAAAAAAAATTGCTGGCGAAGTCAAAACGAAACTAACAAAAACGCAAAAAGAATATTTCCTAAATCAAGAGTTGAAAGTAATTCAGAAAGAATTAGGCGTTTCCAAAGATGAAAATGTCGATGTGAAGGAATTGGAAAAAAAATTAAAAAAATTGCAACTTACCGAAGAAGCGGAAAAAAAGGTCAAATATGAATTGAAAAAGCTAAAAAGAACAAATCCGATGTCGCCAGAATTTTCCGTCTCATTAAATTATCTGAATTGGATTGCAGATCTGCCGTGGAATGACAAAAAAAAATCGAAAGAATTCAATCTCAAAAGAGCAGAAAAAATTCTGAATGAAGAACATTATGGATTGAAAAAAATAAAAGAAAGAATTATAGAATATCTTGCAGTTTTGAAAATGGTCGATAAAATAAAAGGACAAATTCTTTGCTTTGTCGGTCCACCTGGAGTTGGAAAAACTTCTTTGGGGCAATCAATTGCTCGTGCCTTGGACAGAAAATTTGCAAGAATGTCTCTCGGCGGTGTGCGTGATGAAGCAGAAATTCGAGGTCATCGAAAAACATATATCGGCGCTATGCCAGGAATTATTATTCAGGCGATGAAGAGAGTCGGAACCAAAAATCCTGTGATTATGCTCGATGAGATTGATAAAATGAGTGTGGATTTTCGTGGAGATCCATCAGCAGCGCTTCTCGAGGTTCTCGATTCCGAACAAAATTATGAATTTCATGACCATTATCTCGAAATCGGATATGATCTTTCGCAAGTCCTTTTTATCACGACTGCAAATGACTTATATGCGATTCCGAATACTTTGCGAGATAGAATGGAGGTAATTAAGCTTCCAGGATATACTGAATTTGAAAAAATGAAAATTGCCACAGGTTTTTTAATTCCGAAACAGTTGAAAAATCATGGTTTCAAAGATAAAATCAAAATGGATTTCTCGGAAAATTCCATCCTTGCTATTATACAAAATTATACGAGAGAGGCGGGAGTTAGAGAACTTGAAAGAAATATTGCAGCGATATTGCGGAAAATTGTCCGCAAATATTTGCACAAAAAATCTGAAGCGAAATTCAAAATTTCAAAAAGAAATGTGACGAAATATCTTGGAATGGAAAAAATTTCTTATGCAGAAGAGGGGAAAAAAAATCAAATTGGAGTTGGGCACGGATTTGCGTGGACTTC
>JACNJR010000070.1:0-1717 GCA_014382495.1 Candidatus Cloacimonadota bacterium
CTTTTGTCTTTGCTTCAACATAATTTTGCCAGATATGGTTACCCAAAGCATCTTGGACAACTTTGTCCTTTTTTAGCTCTTTAATCGCTTCCCATAAAGAGTCGGGCAGAGTGTCTATCTTGAGTTTTCTCAATTTTGTTCTGTCAAAATTATAGATATCTCCCTCCACAGATTTTGGAGGCGTGAGATTTTTCTTTATACCATTTAAACCTGTTTTGAGCATTACTGCAAACGCGAGATAAAGATTGCAAGTTGGGTCTGGTGAGCGCAATTCAACTCTTGTAGATTGCTCCTTCCCGACGGAATATCTTGGAACTCTGATAAGAGCGGTTCTATTACTTGCAGCCCAGCTGATATAAATTGGTGCTTCATATCCTGGAACTAATCTTTTGTAAGAATTTACGGTTGGCGAGAGAATCGCAGACATCGCCTTAATATGCTCGAGCTGCCCAGCAATGAAACTATACGCCATTTTCGATAATTTATTTTCATCGTTTTTATCAAAAAAGACATTCTTATTTTTTTCGTCAAAAAAACTTTGATGAATATGCATTCCCGAACCGTTAATTCCCATTATTGGTTTAGGCATAAAGGTTGCGTGCAAATCATATTCTTGAGCAATTGCTTTCAGAACAAATCTCAAGGTGCTTGCGTTATCAGCGGTTTTCAGAGCTTTATCATATTTGAAATCAATCTCGTGCTGTCCGCGAGCAACTTCGTGATGCGACGCTTCAACATTTATATGAAATTTCTCAAGCGTGCGAATCATATTTTCCCGAATTTTATACGCCTGATCCATAGACAAATCAAAATAACTCGCATTATCATGAGGCAAAGGTTTGAGCTCACCATTCTCCTTTTTGAAGAGAAAAAATTCCATTTCCGGCCCGACATTGTATTCGAACCCCATTTTTTCTGCATCTGCAATTGCTCTTTTTAGAATGTATCGCGGATCACCCGCAAATGGCTTTCCGTCAGGTTTGTAAATATCGCAAATGAATCTAACTGTTTTCTCGTTTTCTGTTCCGAGCCAAGGCACAACCGTGTAAGTTGAAATGTCCGGTCGTAACATCATATCGCTTTCGTGAATTCGTGCAAATCCTTCAATCGATGAGCCATCAAACCAAGTTCCATATTTCAACGAATCAGCCAAATGGTCTATATGAATTGTCAAACTCTTCACCACACCGAAAATATCCGTGAATTGCAAAAGCACAAATTTTACTTTATCCTTCTTTGTTCGTTCCAAGATCTCTTTATTATTCATAAATGCTCCTTAATTTTTAATATTAAAAATTTATCATTAAATTTGAACGCCGATAAGAAGTTTCAAAAAAAAATTTATTGGTGGAATAATAAGTCCGCCAATGATATTCAACCCCATCATATTTCCAATCAAGATTATTCCGATTAAAATAAAAACACCCTTTCGTTCAAATTGTTGATATTTGAAGTATGCTTCGTCAGAAAGGAAAGCGCCAATAATTCGTGAGCCATCAAGCGGAGGAAATGGAATCAGATTGAATAAGCCAAAAGCGATGTTTATGAAAATTGTGTAGAAAATTATCTGCTTAAAAACATCGTGAAAAATCAAATATGAATCGGTTTTTATGTCGAAAATCAAACTAAAAATTATAGCGCTGATAAAATTCGCAGCTGGACCAGCCAAAGCAACATAAGCAGTATCTCTTTTAACATCTTTGAAATTATAAGGATT
>JACNJR010000070.1:1872-13607 GCA_014382495.1 Candidatus Cloacimonadota bacterium
GGATTTAGAGTAAGCCGTCCTGCGCGTTTGGCAGTATCATCTCCCAAACGATATGCAATATAACCGTGTGAAAATTCATGAACGGTCAAAGCATAAAGAATCGGAAAAACCAGAATAAAAAATTGATTCATAATAAATAAATTATGATTTGATGCAAAAAAAGATGTCAATTTTTTTTTGCGTTTCATAAAAATTGACAGTAAAATTTCTATTTCATTTTTTTTGGACTAGTAAAAAAATAAATTGAAAGAAAGGCGGAAAAAGATGTTGCTTCATCAAGATTTTATCTCTGTAGCAAAACAACACGGCAATAAAATAGCCATCTATGACCAAGCTACAGACAAAGAGATCAGCTATAATAAAATGCTGATTGTTTCATTAATTTTGTCAAAAAAATTTTCCAAATACAAAGGAAAATATCTCGGAATAATGATTCCGACATCTGCCGGTTGTATGCTCTCAACAATCGCGGCACTTATGTGCGGAAAAATACCAGTAATGATAAATTATGCAACAGGAGCGAGAGAAAACGCCATTTATGCACAAGAAAAATGCAGTTTTCAAACAATAATTACAAGCAAAAAACTTCTCGAAAAGATAAAAGTAGAGCCTGTCGAAGGAATGATTTTTTTGGAAGATATTGTTGAATCATTATCAATTTTTGACAAATTGGGTGCGGCAATCAAATCGAAATTTTCTGCTTCTGCAATACAATCATTTGTCCACAAAGGTTCCGAAGAGGACGATGCTGTTATCTTATTTACAAGCGGAAGCGAGAAAGAACCGAAAGCGGTGCAACTTTCTCACAAAAATATCTTTCATAATCTCTATGCCATTCCCAAAGTGATCGATGTAAAAGATGATGATGTATTTGGCGGAACCCTTCCGCTGTTTCATGTTTTCGGACTGACTGCAACTTTTTGGTTTCCGCTAACTCAAGGATTATCGATTGTGGCGCACGCAAATCCATTAGATTTCAAAGCAATCTGCACTTCCATCAAAAAGTATAAAATTTCAATTTTGATAGGAACTCCTGCATTTTATTTTGGTTATTTAAAGAAATCAAAACCGGGAGATTTCAAATCTATTCGATATGCTTTAGCAGGTGCAGATAAAGTGACCGACCAACTTCGTAAAGCATTCAAAGAGAAACACGATTTAGAAATTTTGGAAGGTTACGGAACTACCGAGACAAGTCCGGTAATCTCACTAAATGTTCCTGGTGCAAATAAGCCGGGCAGTATAGGCAAACCGCTTCCGGGAGTTCGCGTGAAAATCGTAGATAGAGAAACCGGCAAAGAACTTTCTACAAACAAGGAAGGCAAAATTTTAGTAAAGGGCGATTTGGTAATGACCGGATATCTCGGGGATTTGGAGGAGACATCGCTTCGCATTCGTGATGGCTGGTATGATACTGGCGATATTGGAGTTTTGGACAAAGATGGATTTCTCTGGCATAAAGGAAGATTACGAAGATTTGTAAAAATCGGTGGCGAGATGATTTCGCTTGTTCGTGTAGAAAATATTTTAGAAAAATTACTTCCAGATGAATCTGTTTGCTGCGTCGTCGATGTGCCAAATCCCAAAAAAGGTGCAGAGATTGTCGCCGCTGTAACAACAAAAGAAATCAACAAAAAACAGATTCAAAAGCAGCTGGCAAAAGAACTTCCTGCAATTGCCGTTCCAAAAGAGATTTATGTAATCGAAGATATTCCGATGATGGGAAGCGGTAAAGTGAATTTCCGAGAAGTGGAAAAAATTTGTAGAGAAAAACAGAATCACTAAGTCAATTGATATAAATTTTATGAGGAGGATAAATGCCAAAAATATCTAGCAAGAAGCCGAAAAAGAAAAAATCTGTCGTTCGCGAGTGGATTGATGCAATAATTTTTGCCGGAATTGCAGCAATTATAATCAGAACTTTTGTCCTTCAGACATTCAAAATTCCTTCTGGTTCGATGGAAAAAACATTTCTAAATGGCGATTTTCTCGTTGCAAATAAATTCATTTTCCATTTTCGCGAACCGAAAAAATTCGAGCCGATAATTTTCAAATATCCCCAAGATACATATCATCCGCAGCCGCGAGACAGATATGCGAAAATCATCAGACCGATTTATTGGGATAAGAAAAATTTCTTTTTCAAATATTACAAACGCCGAGATTTCATCAAAAGAATTATCGGAATGCCGGGCGATACGCTGGAAATTATCGACAAAAATGTTTACATAAATGGAAAATATCTCAAAGAAGATTACGCACAACATATCGATTTTAGAGTGATTCCCAAAAACTTTGGACGCATATACGGCGAGAATGGAAATTTTCTTGGAAGCCGCGATAATTACGGTCCAATTGTTATTCCAAAAGGAAAATATTTTGTGATGGGCGACAACCGAGACAACAGTCACGACAGCCGTTATTGGGGACTTCTGGACAGAAAATTTATCGAAGGAATTCCGATGATTCTTTATTGGTCTTGGGACGACCATCATCATATTCGCTGGAGAAGAATACTGAAAATTATCTGACAACTCGGTGAATTTGGTGGTTAAAGAAATTTCAATTTACATTCACATTCCATTTTGCACAAAAAAATGTAATTACTGCGATTTTTATTCCGTTCAATACAAATCAGATTTGGTTGAAAAATATGTCGCTTGCCTGAAAAAAGAGATTGAATTTACAACATCAGAAAATAAATTAAGAGTAAAAACAATTTATTTCGGCGGAGGAACTCCGTCATTACTATCATTTCAGCATCTTTATAAAATAATTTCAAAAATCAGAACATCATTTGAAATCAGTAAAAATTTGGAAATAACTCTTGAAGCAAATCCGATAAATGTTACAAAATCATCTGCAAAAAATTGGAAAATTTGTGGAATCAATCGGATAAGTTTAGGCGCTCAATCATTCCATAATTCTGAACTAAAAATTCTTGGGCGACTTCATTCAAAAAGAGAAATAAATTCTGCAATTGAGACGATTAAAAAATTTTGCACAGAAAATATTTCGCTTGATTTGATATATGGAATCCCATTTCAAACAATAAAAAAGTGGAAATTTTCTTTGGAAAATGCCATAAAACTCGCGCCCAAACACATCTCCTCGTATTGTCTTTCGCTTGAAAAAGGGACATATCTTTTTGACAAGAGAGCTGAATATTCGTTTCCAACCGAAAATGAGCAGAGTGAAATGTATTATGAAATGAAAAAAATTCTTGAGAAAAATGGATTTATTCAGTACGAAATTTCCAATTTTTCCCAAAAAATTTTTGAGGCAAAACATAATTTGAATTATTGGAAATGCGGAGAATATTTTGGATTTGGTCCTTCAGCACATTCATTTTTTGAGATGAAACGATGGAATAATTTCTCAAATCTGAAAAAATATTTTAACTCTTTCAAAGATGCCAAATTGCCAATTGAAAAATCAAAAAAAATTTCACAAAGAGAATTTATTTCAGACAAAATTGTTCTCGGATTACGATTAAATAACGGAATTTCTATTGCGGAATTAAAAGAAAAATATGATTTCGATACAGAAAAAGAATATGAAAATACTCTGAATAAATTTTTTCAAACTGGATATTTGACAAAGCAAAATGATAATCTGAAACTTACTCCAAAAGCATTGTTTGTCTCGAATTCAATTTTAAGCGAATTCGTGTAAGAGATTATAAAAAATAAGAAAATGATTAAAAAAATTTTAATTTTGACATTTTGCATTTTTAATTTTTCATTTATTTTTGCAAACATTCTCATTCCGATGGATTTATCACAAACGGACCATTTGAAGGCGTATGGAGTCGTTTATTTTGCTCTTGAAAATGGTCTGGATTCGAAATGGCTTCTTAATTATCGCGGCGGCTCTTTTTTGATTCCGGAAAATTCTGAAATTGAAAATATCTGCAGAATTAGAGGAATTTATTACGAAAAAGTTTCGCCGGTGGAAATAATTCAGATTGAGCAGATAATTCAAAAGTCAAATATGGATATTGTCTATCTTGAAAAAGCACCAAATATCGCAGTTTACACACTTCCAGAAAGTACGGTTGGAAAGGTGGCTGGATTTGCGGGAGAACCTTGGGATGATGCGGTGACATTAGCGTTAACTTATGCGGAAATTCCGTATGATACTGTTTGGGATTTGGAGGTTCTGCAAGGGCAATTGGAAGAATATGACTGGCTTCATCTTCATCACGAGGATTTCACTGGGCAGTTTGGAAAATTTTATGCATCCTTTCGGAATGCAGATTGGTATAAGGAGATTGTTCGAATTGAGATGGAAATGGCTTCAAAATTTGGTTTCGAAAAGGTTTGGCAGCTCAAACACGCAGTTGCTGAAATGATCAGAGAATATGTAAAAAATGGCGGATTTGTTTTCGCAATGTGCGCCGCGACAGATACTTATGATATTGCCCTCGCAGCGAAAGGACTCGATATTTGTGATACTGTTTTTGATGGCGATCCAATGGATCCGAAAGCTGAGCAGAAGCTCGATTTTGATAGAACTTTCGCTTTCAAAGATTTCACACTTGTAAAGAATCCTTATGAATATGAATTTTCAAGTATAGATGCGAGCAATTACGCTCAACTTCGCGGAGCAGAAGCCGATTATTTCACACTTTTTCAATTTTCAGCAAAGTACGATCCGGTGCCGACAATGCTCACGCAATGTCATGTAAATGTTGTGAACGGTTTTCTCGGGCAGACAACTTCGTACCACAAAGAGTTCATCAAAAAAAGCGTAATTACGCTTGCTGAGGTTGATGGCGCTGATGAGGTGAAATATCTACACGGAAATTTTGGACGAGGAACTTTCACCTTTTATGGCGGTCACGACCCGGAAGATTATCAACACAGAATTGGTGATCCTCAGACATATTTGGAATTATACAAGAATTCGCCGGGTTATCGTTTGATTCTAAATAACATCCTGTTTCCAGCTGCAAAAAAGAAAAAATTGAAAACATAAGAAATGAGAAATTACAAAATCCTAAAATACAAATTAAAAAAGAAACTCAATGTGAGAATAAATTTAAAATTTTTTCTTTGTATTTTTTGAACCGCTATAAATAATCCTATATTTGATAATTGAGAATTAAATTTAGTGTATTGCGATTCCTATAAATTTTTGGATATACGGCGAATACGCAACGACTAATCCAGCCACAACAATGCTGACCATACTCATCAATTTGATCAAAATATTCAGCGAAGGACCGGAAGTATCTTTGCACGGGTCGCCAACAGTATCGCCGACAATTCCTGCCTTATGAGCTTCAGAACCTTTTCCGCCGTGAGCACCAGTTTCAATATATTTTTTTGCATTATCCCACGCACCGCCAGCATTATTGAGCATAATTGCGAGTGTAAATCCGGTTGTAAGTCCTCCAACTAAAAGTCCGATAACACCAGCCACGCCGAGAATTAGTCCAACAAGAATCGGGGCGATAATCGCCAGAAGTGACGGAAGAATCATTTCTTGCTGAGCGCTTTTAGTTGAAATTAAAACGCAAGAAGCATAATCTGGTTTGCCTGTTCCATCCATTATTCCTTTGATTTCTCTGAATTGTCTTCGCACTTCATCGACCATTTTTCCCGCAGCGCGTCCAACAGCTTTCATCGTCAATGAGCAGAAAACAAATGCAAGCATCGCTCCAAGAAAAATGCCAACCAGCACTATTGGATTCATAAGAGTTACATCGTAAGATTCCATAAACCAATTAATATCTGCTTTTTCAATTGTTTGGATAGTTTCTTGAGTGATTTTTGTTGCACCGATTGTAAAATGACCTACATGTTCAACTATTCTAACGATTCCTATTTTTACTTCTTCAATATATGCTGCGAGCAGAGCCATCGCAGTTAACGCAGCCGAACCGATTGCAAACCCTTTTCCGGTTGCAGCAGTTGTATTTCCAAGAGAGTCCAGAGCGTCAGTTCGTTTTCGCACTTCTGGTCCCAATTTGCTCATCTCAGCATTCCCGCCAGCATTATCGGCAATTGGACCATAAGCGTCGGTTGCAAGGGTGATTCCAAGCGTCGAGAGCATTCCGACAGCTGCAATTCCGATTCCATATAAACCTGTGGAAACATTTGAAAATCCGCCAGAAAACCCGAACGCAAATAGAATTCCGAATGTAATCACAATAACAGGAATTCCGACAGATGTCATTCCCGTAGCGAGTCCGTCTATGATGACTGTTGCGGGTCCTGTCAAAGCGTGTCTGGCGATGTCTTTTGTCGGTTTGTAATCTGCAGAAGTGTAATATTCGGTAGATTTTCCGATGATAATTCCAGCTAAAAGTCCGGTTACAATTGAACCCCAAACTCCCCAAGGATTCACGAAACCATTTCCTTTTAATAATAAATTTACACAAACGGCAGAAAATATCAATATCAAAACAGATGAAGTATTTATTCCGAATCCCAATGATTTCAACAAATCTTTTTGAGTTGCATCCTCTTTTGTCCTTACTAAAAATATTCCGATAATTGAAAGAAGAATTCCGACGCCGGCAATGAGCATTGGCAAGATTACAGAATTCAGCGCGAATTTTCCGACAAATGCAGAAGCGCCAAGAGCAGCGGTTGCAAGAATCGAGCCGCAATAGGATTCATATAAATCTGCGCCCATTCCAGCCACATCGCCAACATTGTCGCCGACATTATCTGCGATTGTTGCGGGATTTCTCGGGTCATCTTCTGGAATTCCAGCTTCGACTTTTCCAACTAAATCCGCACCGACATCTGCCGCTTTTGTGAAAATTCCACCGCCAACACGCGCGAAAAGTGCCTGTGAAGAAGCGCCCATTCCAAATGTCAACATCACGGTTGTTATCTCGTTCAAACTCGGAACTTTGACGATATATTTCAGAACTGTAAACCAAATTGTAATGTCCAGAAGTCCCAATCCAACGACGACCAAACCCATTACAGCGCCACTTCGAAACGCAATTTGAAGTGCTTGATTGAGAGATTTTCTCGCACCTTCTGCAGTTCGGTTGCTTGCAGTTGTGGCGGTCATCATTCCAAGAAAACCTGCTAATCCGCTGAAAAATCCTCCGGTCAAAAATGCGAATGGCGTCCATTTACTTTGAACATGCAATACAAATGACAGGATGAAAAAGAAGATAAAAGCGAACAGAAAAAATATCGCAACAACCTTGTATTGCCGCGCGATATATGCTTTTGCGCCGTCCTTTACATATTTTGCGATTTCCCGCATTGTTTTGTTTCCGGCATCTTTTTTCTTCATATTTACAAAGAAGATGTAGGCAAAAACTAGCGCAAGCGCCGAAGCAACAGGTGCAATGATGAAAAGAATGTTAGCTAAAACCATTTGAATCCTCCATATTTTTTTATGGGAAGAATCCGCAACTGAGATTTTTTCTGTCAAGTTAGTTAGATTTCAAATGAAAAAATAGGAAATAATTAATATTTTTTTAGAAAAACTTGACAAGAAAAATTCAATCACACTAACAACACACAAAATCTCGTTTAGTTTTCTAATTGCTAAATTTATTGTATTGAAATACGTAAATTATATAAGGTTAGAAAGGAAAAATGATGAATATTTCACCAAAGAATACGCTTCTTGTAAGGGTGGCAGATTTAGTAAAATTCTTTGAGAATGTTAAAAATGATTTTGATATTTTTATTCCCTACACTTCAAATTCAGATAATGACAATTTATTTTACAAAAAATTCAGAGAAAATTTAGATTTTGTTCCAAATAAATTTAGAACAATTGATCCGATAAAAACTTTATTCTATTTTACTTCCGAAAAAATCCTCCCAATTTCCAATAAAAAGAGAAAACGAATCATTTTTGGCGTAAAAAATTGCGATATTCAAGCTTTGAAAGTTTTAGATTCTGCACTGCTTGAAGATAATTTTGTAGAACCAAATTACAAAATGTGGCGAGAAAAATCATACATAATTAGTTCAGATTGCACAGACATACTTCCATCTTGCCACTGCAATCTTTTTGATATAAATCCATATCCAACAAAAGATTCCGATAAAGACGCAATTTTCGACCTGAATTTTAGCCCAATTGATGACAAATTTTTAATCACAATTGGAAGTAAAAAAGGTGAAGAATTAGTCGAACTTCTAAAAAAATATTGTTCAGTTTCAAATGCTTCTGCAAAAGACAACGACAAGTTAGAATCGCAGTATGCAGAGATTAGGAAAAAATTAACTGACAACAATTCCGAGTATTCTTCAAATAGAAAATATGAAGTCATCGCCAAAGGTGATTCTGAAAAAAAATGGAAAGAAATTTCCGAAGAATGCGTTGAATGCGGAGCTTGCACAAATATTTGTCCAACTTGCTACTGCATAATTGTGAACGATGAAAGCGAAAACGGAAAATTCAAAAAAGTTCGAACTTGGGATTCTTGCCAACTAAACGGTTACGCAAAAGTGGCCGGCGGTGCAAGTCCAAGAGAGAAATTGTGGGAAAGATTTAGAAATAGATATCAATGTAAATTTATTTTGATGAACCAAAACTTCTCAAAATTAGGATGCACGGGTTGCGGAAGATGTATCTCCACTTGCTCGGCAGAAATTGATAAAAGAGAAGTTATACAAAGTTTTCAGGAGGTTTGATTTGGATAATCCGTATGAAGTTTTGAAAGCAGATGTGCTAAATGTGATTGAGGAATCTCCTCAAATAAAAACATTTCAACTAAAACTTGAAAAACCTCTTGAATTTCAGACAGGACAATTTGTGGAATTATCTCTTCCCGGAATTGGCGAAGCACCTTTTACTCCATCTTCTTCTCATTATCAAGACCCCACGAAAATGGATGTAACTATTATGAATGCTGGATTTGTTACGAATAAATTGCATCAAGTGAAAGCCGGTGATATTCTCGGAATTCGCGGACCTTACGGAAAAGGTTATCCATTGGATAAATTCAAGGGGAAAGATATTTTACTTTTGGGCGGCGGCGTCGGACTGGCACCATTGCGATGTTTGCTTCTGACGCTAATTCACGATATTGATGATTACAAAAGTATTACACTATGTTTTGGAGCACGCACACCTCAAGATTTGATTTACAAAGACCAATTTGCCGATTGGCGAAAAATTAATAAAATCCAGCTCTCGCGTTCTGTTGATGAAATTCCTAAAGGTGAAAAATGGGATGAAAAAGTTGGTGTTGTTACAGTCCTTTTGGATGATATAAAAATCGATACAAAAGACGCAGTTGCGGTTGCTTGCGGACCTCCAATTATGATGAAATTCGGAACTTATGCTCTTATTGATAAGGGATTTAAGGAGGAAAATATCTATCTCTCGATGGAGAAGAAAATGTATTGCGGATTTGGTCAATGCCGTCATTGCGTGATGGGAAAATATTACGCTTGCAAAGATGGTCCTGTCTTCACTTATGATACGATAAAAAATGAGGAGAAAATCTGGGAATGAAAAAACTTTTAATCGATATTACAAAACTCATAAAAGATAAGAAATTATTGGATAAAATTGATTGTGAATATCTCTATCACGAAGAAGCAAATAGAGGAATTTTTTCTCTGCTGGAAATCGCTGAGTTTGGAGTTTTTTGCAGACAATGTAAAGATGCATTCTGCGTTGATGCTTGCACAAAAGATGCTCTGGAGCGAACTGAAACAAAACTCATTAAGCGATATAATATGCGATGTGTCGGTTGCAAAAGTTGTATTCTTGCCTGCCCTTTCGGAACAATATTTCCAGAAGTGATAAATTATATTACTTCAAAATGTGATTTCTGCCTGAATCAATTGAATGAAAATTCCGATTATATTCCTGTTTGCGTCAAAACCGCAGAAGATGATGCGGTGAAAATAATTGATATCGAGAAAGAAAATTCTGATGAAAATCTTTATTTTGTCGGCGAACAGTTGGTTGTAAAAGCTCCAAGTTGGAGAAATAAAGAGCAAAAAGATTAATAAATTTTTTTGGAGAGAGAATGTTATTGAAATTATTTTATCTACTCATTTTTCCTGGCTTTCTGTTTGCCACGATTTTTGGATTGATTGTCGGCTGGGTAGAAAGAAAAGTTAGTGCAAGAGTTCAATTTCGGATAGGACCACCATTTTTTCAGAACTTTTTTGATGTTTTCAAATTGTTAGGAAAAGAGGTTATTCTAATAAAAAATTCGCCATTTTTCATATTTGTTTTTGCACCAATTATCGCATTTGCTTCTGTTGTTGTCACAACAACTTTAGTCGGAACTGTTGCGTTTTTCAATCTTGGAATTGGCGGCGATTTGCTATTCATAATTTATCTGATGATGATATATTCTGTAGCATTGATATTGGGCGCATCATCGACAGGAAATATCTATTCAAGCATTGGTGCAGGAAGAGAAATGAAACTCCTTCTTTCAGACGAATTGGCTTTCATTCTTGTAATTTTGGTTCCGATAATTCAATCTGGATACTCAATAAAACTGACAGAAATCGTAAATTATCAAAGCCAAAATGGAATGATAATCGGTTCAGCATCTGGAATAATTGCATTCGTTATTGGAATCATTTGCCTTCAGGCAAAAATGGCAATGCAGCCATTTGACATCGCAGAAGCTGAAACTGAAATTGTTGATGGTACGCTGATAGAATATTCGGGTGTGCTTCTTGCGCTCTGGAAAATTTCGCATCATATTATGTATGTTTTTCTTCCGCTTCTTTTGGTTATTTTATTTTGGGGTGGAATCAGTTTCGCAACGGTTGGTGCAGCGTTGGGCAGCATCGGAAAATATCTGCTGATAGTCGTTGTTCTTATTCTAATCAAAAACACAAATCCGCGTGTGCGAATCAATTCAGCAATCGGTTTCTTCTGGAAAATCGCCAGCCCATTGGCTTTTATCGCAATGATTTTAGCAATTTTAGGAGTGTAATTTATGGCATTTTACAATAAGATAATAAAAAAATCTATCTGGGTATTTCATGTGAGTGCAAGTCCGTGCAATAATTGCGATATTGAAATTCTTGACCTGATAACTCCAGGATATGATGTTGAAAGATTCGGAATCAAACTCATAGGTTCTGTCCGTCACGCAGATGTGCTGCTGTGCACAGGCATAGTGAATAAAAAAATAGCGCCGCGAATAAAACAATTGTATGAGCAAGCAGCGAAACCAATCTTCGTGGTCGGAATAGGAACTTGCACAATTGGCGGAGCTACATTCAAGCAGAGTTACAACAGAGAGGGCGCGCCATTAGATAAAATTATTCCCGTGAATGCATTTATTCCCGGCTGCCCACCAAAACCAGAAGCGATGATTGATGGAATAGTAAAATTATTAGGGACTTTGAAATGAACGAAAAAGAGAAAGCATTTTTTGAAAAATTTGAAAGCAAATTAACAAGAATCATCAAAAAGAAGAAACGAAATTATTTTGATGTAAAAAATGAAGATTTGTGCGAAATTGCAGATTATCTATTCAATACAATGAAATGTAGGCTCTCAATCTGCACCGCTACGGAAGTTTATGATGGATTGGAAGTTCTCTATCATTTTAGCGATGATGTGACAGGAATTTATTACAATCCGCGCGTGAAAACGAATCTCAAAAAGCCGGAAATAAATTCCATTACATCAATCACAGAAGGCGCAAATTGGATTGAAAGAGAAATGTACGACCTGTTTGGAATTAATTTTGTCGGACATCCAAATATGAAAAAATTGCTCACAATAAATAATCCAGAATTTTCAGAAGATGACCATCC
>JACNJR010000012.1 GCA_014382495.1 Candidatus Cloacimonadota bacterium
AACTTACATTTTTGTCATTCCCAATTTAATTGGGAATCCATTTCTCAATAACAAGCGAAAAGTTCTCCGCCGTTGGCGGCTCGTTTTCGCATTCCAAATAAAAGAATTGTTTTTTTATTTTCAATATTAAATTTTCTGTTTCGCTTTGTAGAAAAGTGAAGAGGATTCGTAATCATCAACAATTTTCTGGTAATATTTTTTTGCTTTTATCGGCTCAGAATTTTCATCGAAATATTCAGCAATTTCGAAAATCAAATCCGCAGCATCGAAAGAATTAGGAAATTTTTTCACGGCTTTTATTAAAAGCGAAAGATATTCCTCTTCATTTCCTTGGTCCAAATAGCACTTTGCAAGTCCGACCATTGCGGATTTTTTCAAGATTTTATTTCTGATTTTCAAAGATTTCTGAAAATAATTTTCAGCTTGAACATAATCGATAGAATCTTTTGACAGACAGATTTTTCCGAGATAGAAATTAGCCCATTTATGCTCTTTGGTTGATGAATAATTTTCACTTAATTTTGTAAATTCCTCTTCTGCTTTTTCAAAATTTTTATCCAGAAAATATCCAAAAGCGATATCAAATTGTTCGACGGCATCTTTGCTTTGACTTTTTTGAGAAGAAAAAATTACGAAAATAATTATCAAAATAATAACTATTCCAACTCCAGCAAAAGCGAAATTTTTCCAATTTTTTTTGGCAAATTCCGAAGCGAGAAAAACGCTTGTTATAAATTTGTCCTCTTTAAGTTCGTGCTTATGTTTAGGTACTTTCATATTTAATTTCCTTTCTATAAAAAATAAATTTGACAACATATTTTTAAGCTGAAAATATTTGTCAAAGAAAACTTTAAATGGATGAAAAAAATAAGTTTTTTAAATTAATTTTAGAAAAAGGTTGACAACTTTTTTTGATGATAGTTGAATGCAATTCAAAGTTGTTTTGAAAAGAAAATAAAGAGAGGTACTAATGAAAGCACGAAAATTATTGCTTACTATTATTCTATTGTTATACATCTCCTTATTTGCTTTAACGATTAATATTCCAGAAGATTATTCTACTATTCAGGAAGGAATTGATGCTGCAAATGAAGGAGATATTATACTTGTGGCGTCTGGAACATATGTAGAAAACATTAATTTTGGAGGTAAGAACATTACGGTTACATCTACAAATGGTGCGGAAGAGACGATTATTGACGGAACAAATGAAACAGAATATGCAAGTGTAGTAAAATTTGTTAATGGTGAAACTTCTGCAGCTGTCCTTGATGGATTTACAATAACAAATGGACTCAATCAATATGGCAGTGGAATTTATTGTGAAGCCTATTCCAGCCCGACATTATCAAATTTAATCATTTGCAATAACGAAGCTTATTACGGCGAAGGCGGCGGAATTTATTGTAATTACTATTCCAGTCCAACTTTGGAGAATATCATTATAAAAGATAATATTGCTGCCGTTGGCGGTGCAGGACTTTATGCAGAATATTATTCCAATCCTATTCTCAATAATATACTTATCGTGAATAATTCGGTTGGAGGTATGAAAAAATCCGCAAACCGATATCTATATGGTGGTGGAATTTACTGTATGAGCAACTCATCTCTCACCTTAGAAAATGTAACTTTTTATGGAAATCATTCATTTTATGGAGGTGCGATATATTGCGGATATGGTTCTGATGCGGAATTAAAAAATTGTATTTTGTGGAATGACGATCCCGATGAAATTGGCACACCAACTCTTGTAAATGCTACATACTCAGATATTCAAGGCGGTTTCGACGGAAGTGGCAACATTAATGCTGACCCACTTTTTGTTGATGCAGAAAATGGAGATTTCAGTTTGGAAGAAAGTTCGCCTTGTATCGGAACTGGCGAAAATGGCGCCGATATGGGATTTTCTTATTCAACGGCAGAAATAATTTACGGCGATGTAAATGGAGATGGAAATGTTTCATCATACGATGCAGCTTTAACACTTCAATATTCGGCAGGTCTAATTTCAGATTGGACAGAAGAGCAAATTACTGCCGGCGATGTAAATGGAGATGAAAATATTTCCTCGTATGATGCAGCACTTATTTTACAATATTCCGCAGGATTAATTGATGAATTTCCAGTTGAAGGAAAATAAAAAAATAAAAAAAACGGAGGAAAAAATGAAAAAGCAAGTCATACTGGCAGTTGTGGCAATCTTCGTGATTTCCATACTTCCAGCAAAAGAATGGACTGAAATCTGTAATGATTACGGTTTCGGTCTTGACGAGGTGGAAATTCTCGTCACAAAAAATGGAAGTTCCCTCGACTTCACAACCTCAAATCTTGTAAAAAAGAATGAAGTTGTAGGAACTATCTCATTCCAATTTGATTTGATATTCAATAATGATGTTCAATATCTTGGCAATGAACTTGGCAAAATTGCAGAAAATGGAATTATCGTTGTAAATGATGAAAATCGCGGCGCTCTCAAAGTTGCGTATATGAGTATGTATCCACTTACTGGCGAAGGCAAATTTCTCACACTGAATTTTTCTGGCGAAGTGACAAATTATTCTGTCTCAAATTTCTATTTCAATGTAGAAAATATCAGTAAAATTAACTATTCTGGAAATGAAAATCCTGATGAGTTTTTAAAAGGAAATCATCCAAATCCATTTAATTCAAAAACTGGAACTGAATTTTCTTTTGCACTCAATTCAAATCAAGCAAAAAATGCCACTCTTGAAATTTATAACATCAAAGGGCAATTGGTGAAGGAAATAGACATTGATAATCCTTCTTGGGATGCGACTGATGAGAGTGGAAATGCTGTCTCTTCAGGAATTTACTTTTACAAATTGAAAGCTGGAGATTACACTCGCACGAAAAAAATGATTTTGATGAAATAGACGACATTTTCTGAATTTCTGAAACCAATTTTTTTTCAAACTTTTGCAATTTGATTGCGAAGGAGTAGTATGAAAACCATTTATAGAATTGGTTGCGTTTTCGTTTCTATTGTTTTTTGTTTTTTTTATTTGAACGCAGCTTCTGTAATTTTGAACGAATACAATGCAGTTGATAATGACCAATTTCTCAATAATGAAAATTCTGATGTGTTTTTTGGACAAATCCCGGGAAATGGTGGAGATTGGTTTGAGCTTGTAGTTGTTGGAGATGGCACTGCCGGTTCAACAGTTGATATACGGGGGTGGAGATTCGAAATATATGAGAATGGAGAAGTGCAAGATACTTTGATTCTTTCAGATAATGACTATTGGTCAAATGTAATAGCAGGAACGATTTTAACTTTCATCGAACACGATACATTCGATACATTCGACACTTCAACAGAAATCAATAAAATAGATAATCTTTCGACAGAAGGTTGGTGTTGGAGTAATTTCTATACAGGCGACGAAACCTATTTTGAAAGTTATCTTCATCCACATTTTCCAATGAGTAATGAAGATTCTCAGATTAAAATTTTAGATTCCAATAACAATCCAATTTTCTATGCAGGTGAAGCAATAAATCCCACAAGTGGAGTTCAAAATAATGAAGTTTTCAAATTAGAAGAAGATCCAACAATAGATATTACGCCAATGTCTAGCTATAACAGCGGCTCGTCAAGCACTTTTGGGCATCCAAATATCTGGAGTGGTGGAGACAGCATACAGGTTTTTACTCACTTTTCGTTTGGTGTAGATGATGGCTTCTTACCACAAACAGGCGAACTACTTACAAATTATCCCAATCCATTTAGTGAATCTACAACAATTTCTTTTAATTTGGCTCCAAATTTATATCGCACAAAGCAGATTGAGATTTATAATATCAAAGGGCAACTTGTAAAGCAATTAAAATTAGAAATTAATGAAGTTATTTGGGACGGAAAAGACAATACTGGCAAACCTGTCTCTTCAGGAATCTATTTCATAAAACTGGATAACAGTGATAACTATTCTTATGTAAAAAAAATGTTATTATTAAAATAAAAATTTGAAATGGAGAAAAAATGAAATCAAAATTAGTATTTTTCTTTATTCTGAGTTTTACCATTTTATCTATTAATTCTTACGCACATATTTCTGATGTAATTTACGATGACTCAGAACTTTTGGAGTTTTATGTCACGATTGATATTGAGAATTGGTATGACTCGTTAATGGCGGATTATTACGATGGACAATCTACAGACGACTGGATTTATACGCCAGCCACATTTACATTTAATGGAGTAGATTATGATAGCGTTGGAATTAGATTCAAGGGTTATAAATCGATGGGATATCCTTCAGAAAAAAAGCCATTCAAAATAAAATTCAATGAATTTATTGAAGATCAAGAATTTTATGGTGTAGATAAATTGGCGCTTAGTAACGGATATGCTGACCCAAGTTTTATTCGCGAGAAAATGGTTTACGATGTTCTAAATAAATTTATACCGAGTTCGCGTTCAAACTTTGTGAAACTTTACATAAACGACCAATATTGGGGACTTTACACGAATGTTGAAGTTGTTAATATGAAATTCATAGATAAAAATTTTGGTGATAATGAAGATGGAAATCTCTTCAAAGGTGACCCGCATGGCGATTTTATTTGGTATGGAGAAGAACAGGAAAATTATTACGACAGATACGAGCTAAAAACAAACGAAGAAGCAAATGATTGGTCAGATTTAATCGAATTAATTTATACTTTAGAATATACCGCCATTGAAGATTTTCCTGAAATTTTTGAAGAAATGTTCAATGTGCATAATTTTTTATTTTTCCTGACAATTAACAACTTTTTTGTAAATTTAGATAGTTATGTCGGAAACTCACGAAATTACTATGTTTATCATAGAACAGATATCGACAGAATTTTACATTTGCCGTGGGATTTCAATTTTGCATTTGGAACATTGACGATGGGCTTATCGGTTGAACAGCTGTTTGATTTAGATATTTTTTGGGAGCATACTTTTCCCAGACCGCTTGTCAATATGCTATTTGATGTTGATGAATATCGAGATATCTATTTGATGGATTACAAATATTTGATTGATAATGAACTTGATTATACGACTTATGCAGCGAGAGTTGATGAATTGGGAGATTTGATTCGAGATGCAGTATATGCAGATACATTAAAGATGTATACCGATGGAGAATTTGAGACGAATCTTGAGGATGGTATTCCATTTGGAAACGGCGAGCTTTTGGGAATCAAAGAGATGATACAAGAACGCATATCCAGCGTTGAAGACCAATTAAACGGTTATCAAATTCCAGAGCGAATAACCGGAATAGTCCTAAATGAATTTATGGCTGACAATGACAGCACAATAACAGACGATAATGGCGAATATTCCGATTGGATAGAATTGTATAATACAAATGATTTTGAGGTTGATTTGTCGGGTTTATTTTTGACAGATAATATCCAGACACCTGCCAGATGGAAGATTCCAGACACGACAATTGTGGCAAATGGTTATCTTGTTATTTGGGCTGATAATGATACTTTATCAGAAAATTTTCATACAAATTTTTCTTTGAATGATGCTGGTGAATTTTTAGGACTTTATGCGAGAGATGGTATAATTCCAATTGATAGTTTAAATTTCGATAATCAACACGGTGACATATCTTATGGAAGATATCCCGACGGAGAAGACGCTTGGGGATTTATGCTGCTTCCAACTCCAGGAAGTTCAAATAATTACACAAATTCTCCTCCAGAAATTTCAAATTTAGCACAAGTTCCTTTATCACCAACATCTTCAGACCAAGTAAATATTACTGCACAAATTACTGACAACTCAACATTGAGTTCTGTATATCTGAAATATGATGCCGGTTCAGGATTTGTAGATATCACAATGTATGACGATGGTTCGCACGGCGATGGAGCAGCTTCCGATGATGTTTATGGTGGATATATTCCAGCTCAGACAGATGAAACTTTAGTTAGTTATTATATTGAGGCGACTGATGACGAATCTGTTGTTATCACATATCCCGAAGATGCGCCAACTGTAACCTTCCAATATTCTGTTGGTTATGAATTGCCGGATATTTGTATCAATGAATTTATGGCAGATAATGATAACATTATCGCAGATCCTGAGGGAGATTACGATGATTGGCTGGAGATTTATAATTATGGAGCAGAAGATGTAGATATTGGCGGAATGTATCTTACAGACGATTTGTCTGATCCAACTGAGTGGTGGCAAATTCCAACAACATCTCCAACTACAACAACTATTTCCGCTGGTGAATTCTTACTTATTTGGGCGGATAGCGACGAGGAAGTCGGAGTTCTTCATCTAAATTTCAAATTGGCGAATAAAGGTGAACAGATTGGACTGTTCGCATTTTATGGCACCACACCGATTGACACATTGACATATGATTTGCAAACAACAAATATATCGTACGGAAGATATCCAGATGGCTCTGAAAGTTGGGAACTTATGTCCGTATTTCCTACTCCGGGCAGTTCAAATATTCAAGATTATTTTCCACCTACAATTGAGAATGTTAATCAAAATCCAACCGCACCATCTTCTGATGATGATGTGAATATTACTGCTACAATTACAGATGAAGGAACTGTCACTTCTGCAATATTGAAATATGATGCCGGTTCAGGATTTGTAGATGTTACAATGTATGACGATGGTTCTCACGGCGATGGAGCCGCCTCCGATGATGTTTATGGTGGATATATTCCATCTCAAATAGATGAAACTTTGGTAAATTACTACATCGAAGCAACTAACGATATATCAGAAGTCGCCACATATCCCGCAAATGCACCAAGCACAACATTGCAATATGTCGTTGGATATGCATTGCCTGAAATTTATATTAATGAATTTATGGCAAGTAATACTACTACAATCGCTGATCCACAAGGTCAATATGATGATTGGATTGAACTATATAACGCAAGTGATGAGCCGATTGATGTGGGTGGAATGTATATCACAGATGATTTGTCTGATCCAACAAAATGGCAAATTCCGAGTACCAATCCAGATTCCACTACAATTTCTGCTGCAGGATTTTTGCTCCTTTGGGCAGATAATGATTCCGGAGACGGTGAACTTCATTTGGGTTTTGAATTAAAGGTTGATGGTGAACAAATAGGACTTTATTCACTCTATGGAATAGCAACAATAGATACAATTACTTACGCAACTCAAACAACAGATGTATCTTATGGAAGAAGTTCCAACGGCGGCGAAAATTGGGAATTCCTATCTTCACCTTCGCCCGGTTCAAGCAATACTTCTGAACCAGATATAAATGTTTATCCGCTATTATTGGATGAAACCTTGACTCAGGACGATACTGTTATCGATACAATTCAAATCACAAATATTGGTGATCCGAGTTCATCGTTAACTTATTCAATCTCTTGGGGCTATACAAAATTAGGAAGAGAGATTTCTGGCTCGACTTTTGAAAGTGATGTTACAGAATATTCAGCAGGTACGAATTTTGACATAATCTTCACAGTTTATAATGGAAGTACCGATACAGAATGGCTAACCGATGCAACTCTGGATTTCCCTTCCGGAGTTAGTGTGAATAGTTCCACAGATTTTGTCGGTGGCACTGGTGATTTAGTTTCAGATAATAATACTGGCGATGGTGTTATGATTTCTTGGACTGGTAACGATGGAAGTTGGGGAAATATTCGCGATGGTGAAACTGCAACATCAACGGTAAATGTCACAGTACGAAGTGGTTTTTCGGGAGATATGGTTCTCGATTGGACACTTATTGGCGACCAATACGGTTCTTCTCCACACGAAATTAGTGGGCAGATTACGCTCACGGAAGGAGCTGGTGCGCCTGAATCTTGGCTTACCGTAGAGCCAATATCTGGCGATTGTGGATATAACGAAACAGACAATATCGTTGTTACTCTCAATTCCAGCGGTTTGGATTTAGCAACTTATACTGCAACAATTTCAGTGGCAAATAATGCAGGTACAACTATCGAAATTCCTGTTACTTTAATTGTCTCTGAATCGATTGAATTAGACACACCCACAAATGTTGTAATTACAGTTGACGAAACGAATATCACAATTTCGTGGGATTCAGTTGAAGGTGCAGCGTCATATAATGTTTATTCATCTGATAATCCAATTGATGGTTTCGCACTTGATGAATCTGGAATATTTGACGGAGCTTCGTGGACTACCAGTATATCTGAAACAAAAAAATTCTATCGTGTGACTGCAGAAAATTATAAAATTGATAATTCTTTGCGAAAGGAAAAGGAATGAAAAAAATAGTTGGCGGAATTCTTGGAATATGTATTGTATCTATATTTGTTTTTTCACTTTTGGCTCAAGGAGATAATTCTCCAAAATCTTTTGAAGAAAATCGCTTCATACTATATGGTGATGTAGATGAAGATGGAAATATTACATCATACGATGCAGCCCTTACACTTCAATATGCAGCAGGTCTGATTTCAGGTTGGACAGAAGACCAAATAATCGCTGGGGATGTAAATGCTGATGTAAATATTACATCGTATGATGCCGCACTCATTATCCAGTATTCTGCCGAACTCATTGATGAATTTCCGTGCGAGAAGGTTATTATTATTTATGGTGATACTCGCTCACAGCGCGAAATTCGTATTCAAGTTGCACAATCTATTGCTGAAGAGGATCCATTGATCATATTTCACTCTGGAGATTTTTGCCGTCCAGGGCATATTCAAGAAACTTGGGATGATTGGTGGGATGATTGCGAATTTCTTGTAGAGAATTTTGAGTTTGTCTCCGCACGAGGTAATCACGATACATCTTTTGATTCTACTGGGGCACCAATTCCAGATATTTTTATGGATAATCTAGCAGAACATATTCCACCAGATGCAGATTGGGATGGCGAAAATACTTGGTTCTCACTAAACCGAAAGCAGATTCATTTTATCATTTTAGATTCAAATCAAGATTATGGAGCTGATATTTCCGAAGGTTCACCTCAATATAATTGGTTTGTGAATGATTTGGAAAATATTGGCGAAAATATCAGAACCACAATTGTAATTATGCATCATCCGCCTTACAGCACAGGTCCACACAGCAGCAATGAGGAGTTTCTGCAAGAGACATTAGTGCCGCTATTTGAAGAATATGAAATCTCTCTTGTCTTTTGTGGACATAATCATTCTTACGAAAGATTGTATAAAGATGGAGTTTATTACATCGTTGCTGCCGGCGGTGGCGCACCACTTTACGCCCAAAATCCAGCCGACCCCGATATGCAATATAGCCAGTTATATATTATGGATTATCATTTTTGCGAATTAGATATTTATCGCGATAATTTATTATTCAGCGCTGTTGATACAACTTTCACAGTTTTTGATAGTTTGATAATTGAACTTGATGAATAAAATTTTACATAAAAAATTTACAACTTTATAAAAAAAATCTGAAAGTGAATTTTTTCTAAGAAAGTTTATAATATGAAAAAAGAACAGTCATCATTCAAAAGGAAAGAAGAAAAATTTGTTATCATCGATTCTACATTTGACGAGATTCGTGAAGAACTTGAAAAACACATTCCTGTTCACAATTATGAAAAAGATTGTCTGATTACTTCCATCAAAACAACTTATATGGATAGTGAGAATTTTGATATATTCAAAGAGTATCTCGAAGGAAGAAAATATCGTTACAAAATCCGTTTTCGTCAATATGGTTACGACAATAAATTTTCAGATGAACTTTGGGCAGAACTGAAAGTAAAACATAAAAAAATTTCATATAAAAGAAGATTTTTGCTTCCAGAAAAATTATATCAACCATTTATAAATCGAGAAGATATTTTTAGCGAATTACGAAAAGTGAATAAAGGTTTGCCAGGTTTTGCAAAGTTATATAAATTAATGACTGAACTAATCAAAATCAATAATTTTATACCAGTTTTGCTAACATCATATGACCGAATTGCATTTCAGAAAAAGTCAAAAAGAATTCGTATAACAATCGACAAAAATATTCATCACAAAGCACTTCATAATTCATTAAAGCAGTGCAAACTTCGCATACTTGTTTTTGAATCAAAAATACTTGGCAGGCGACCGAAATGGTATAAAAAATTAGAGGATCGATTATCGTTACTTCCACAAAAGAGATTTTCAAAATTTGCAACCGGAATAAATTCTACTTACTATCCAGCACGCGGAACATATAACTTTTATACTAACTTTGCAGAGATTAAGAAAAAACCGGCTATGGTAATGAAATCTCTTGAACTTATTAATTCTACTCTCAAACTGGAAACTGCAGAATCCGAAGAATCTGCTTTTGGTATGAAAGTTAAATCCAAAACCAATTAAGTTTTAGGAGCAAAATGGGCGAATTTTTTCAAACAATAAGTAGCGCTGCATCAGGAGGTACATCAGATTCTCTATTTACAATTTTGCTAAATCTATCTCTATCATTAGTTCTCGGATTTGTCTACTCTTATGTTTATTCGATAACTTACACAGTTAAAAAACAGAAGAGATTGAAAAAGGAAATGCAAAGTATGCAATACACAATATTGCTTTTAACTGTCGGCGGTGCTTTAATTTGGATTGTTGTTGCTGATAATCTTGTCAGAGCATTCGGTCTCGCCGGTGCATTGAGTTTGATTCGTTTCAGAACTGTTTTGCGCGAACCGATGAACACAATCAAGGTTTTCTATGCAATTATTCTTGGAATGGCTTGCGGTGTGAGTCAATATATTACCGCAGTTCTCGGAACTGCCTTTATATGCTTAGTCCTTACCATTGTTTACTTCTTAAAAGATCGAGCAGAAGAAATAGAAGAGCTGGGAAAAATTGAAGAAAAAAATAGAAAAAAAAAATTAAATCGAGATGGTAAATCTAAAATATAAAATTTTATCACTTCTCGTTTTCACCCCAATTTTACTCTTCTCAAACCAAATCCAATTTTCTCAATTTATTGAAGAAATCCTTCAAAATGATGTAGAATTTCAAATGAAGAAAAATAAATTAAATATAGAAAAAGCAAAAGCAAAAATTAAAAATTCAACAAACTGGTTTGATGTAAATTTCGAATATAATAAAAAAAATAATAGCAAAATAAGAAGAGAAGAAATAAACGATACTATCGATAAAGATGATGAATTTTCTGACATTATCGAAGATGATGAAGAATATGGAATTGAACTCTCGAAAACTTTTTTTGAGCAAGATTCTAAAAGTATCTTCGACAAATTGAATTTCAAAATTAATATTCTCTCTCTAAAACAGGAAATCGAATTGTATAAAATCGAAAGAAGTGCAGAAATTATAAATGATTTTATTTTGTGGAAAAAGGCAATTCTTCAAATTGAAATTTTGGAAGATGAGTTGGCACTTCTGAAACGAGAGAATAAAATTCTGGAGAAATTGGATAAAGAAAATATCGTTCAAATTCAAGATTTAATTGCAAATTTAGAAGAAATTTCTAAGTGTGAAGATGAAATCGAAAAATGGAAAAATGAGATTGAAAAGAAAAAAATTGCATACGAAGATTTTCATAAATTTGAAATTTTTCAGAAATTAACTGAAAATAAATTGGATTTTTGTGATACAACATCGTTTCAGAAAATTTTATCCCAAAAATATCTGGATTATGAAAAAAGGATGAAAAAAATTCTATTTGAAGTTAAGCTGAAAAAGTATCTCTCCTTTCTTCCCGAAATCGAGATTTCATTCTCTTTGAGAGAACGAAATCTTGTTCAAAATTGGGATATTGAAGAAGTTGAAAAAAATGCTAAGGATACGACATATTATTATTATTCTCGCGAAAGAACAATTAGTGAAGTTTATCCCACTGGCAAAATTGAACTCTCCTTACCATTTAATATCGTCGGAAATAGTATTGGCAAATATCGTTATCTGAAAGCATTAGAGCGACAAACTCGGTTTTCTTCTTACAAAATGAAAGCATATTTTCAGAATTTTGCAAGAAGCAGAATTAATAATTTAAAGCAATTAGAAAAAAAATTTTCGACACAAAAAAACCTGCTGAAATTTTACAAACGACATTTAAATAACATAAAAAGTAAATATGAATCAGAACCATCTTTGCTCGGAATTTCGCCAGAAATCAAACTTAAAAAAGAAAAATTAAAATTTAAAAAGTGCGAAATGAATTTTCAAATATCGAAAATGCAACTTTATAAAGAGATATTTCTGATAAATTATTTTGTGGAGAGTCAAATATGAAATTGCTAAAAAATGCATTTAAAATGACACCAAAACATATTGTAATATATACGACAATAATTTTACTGGGAGTTACAATCGCATCTTATTTTATAAATGCAAAATCTCTGAAATTGCCAGCTGCAGTTAAAACTGATATGATTTCTGTCTCAGCAAAAACCGCAGGGAACTTGAAGGAAATATTTGTATCAATAAATCAAGAAGTGAAAAATGGCGATATACTTTTTCAACTTGCAAATCCCGAATTGAATTCCCAAATTGCAGATTTGGAGAGAGAAAAATCCAAATACAAAGAATTTATAAAATCTGCTTCGGAAGGAAATCAGCTTACTCTTAAATTGATGAGAATCGACGAAAATTTGTTGAAAAGTGAGAATAAACTGAATGAAGTTTCGCTCAATAAAGAGAGTATTCAAGGGCAATTGCTCGTTTATGAAGAGAAATTTCAAATTGCTAAAAAAGAATTTGAGACAAATAAAAAATTATTCTCAGAAAGTATTATTTCTTCAAATGAATTTGACGAAAAAATATCAAAATATCTTCTCATTCACAATGAATATAATGCGAAAAAAAACAGATTAAAAATACTTGAAAATGAATTTAAATCGCTTAAAAAAGAGATTGCATTTTTAGAAGAAGAGAAAATTTTATTCTCAGAAAATGTCTCGCTTATCGTTGCGGATTATCTTCTGAAATTGGAGCAGATTAATTCGAGATTAAATGCTCAGAAAAACCAACAAAAAAATCTGCAAATTTGCTCACCCATTGATGGATTTATCACAGATATTTTGATTGAGCAAGGAGAATTTGTTGGAGAGGGAAATAATATTGCAGAACTATCTTCGCAGAAAAAAATTTGGATAATCGCTTACGGAAATGCGAACTGTTCAAAAGCCGTTAAAAGCAGTATGAAAGTGGCAGTTTATTGTTCAAACGGAAAAGTAATTTATGGAAAAGTAAATTCTATCGCGCCAATTATGGAGAGAATAAAATCGCTTTCAGGAACTTTCGAAACGGTTGAATCCTACACAAAAATTGAGATTTTTTTAGATGATTTGACGGAAGCGAAAAAACACATTACACCTGGCGAAAAAATAAATGTGAGAATATTTTTAAATTGAAAATTAGAAATTAA
>JACNJR010000035.1 GCA_014382495.1 Candidatus Cloacimonadota bacterium
GCTCCGATTTTGTTTGCAAATAAGTATGAAAAACAGCAAGGCCCATTTGTCCAATAGTAATTGGGAAATAGACAGATTCTTTATCCGTTACATCTATATATGTTAGATTTTCTGGAATTCCATTTTTATTAATTACTACACTTTTTTGTCCTCCTTTTTGATTTGCAATTGTTTGTTCAGTAAAAATAAAATAATATTGTTTTAATTCCTGCGAATGCAATTCTTTTGTAATTGTCCATACTCTCGGATTAAAAATATCTTTTAAAATCCGTGAAAGAAAAAATATATATTTATTTTTTATTGATTTCATATATTTAATCTTATAAATTTTATTATATAATTGGTATTATCATTATTAAGTTAATCTTTTAAATATTTTTGATAACATCATTGTCTCATTTTTTCTCGAATATTTTTCCACCTCTTTTTTATTAATTGTTGTCAGTGGAATATTCTTTTCCCATTTTTCATACAAATTAATCAATGTATTTTTTATTCTATCTTTATTGTAATACGAGAATATCTGGCCAGTTTTAGTATATGTTAAAATTTTATCAACTTCTCCTTTTTCCGGTCCAAAAGCCAAAATATAATTCCCTGTAGGAAGATAACTAAAAATTTTACTTGTAATAATTCCTTCATTATTTGCAATGTTATTTATTAATAATAATAAAACATCAGTTTTCATAATATAATCAATAGTGGCCTTATATTGCATATATCCTTTGAAAATTATTGATAGTTGTGAATATTTTTTTTTAATTAGCAATAATCTATTTGATGTTCTTCCAATAAATATTATTTCTATTTTTTTTCTATCAATTGTATTTTCATTTATTAAATCGGTTATTGTGTCTAACAATGGTTCGGGATTTCTATTATTCCCTAAATTTCCAACATAAAGTATTGTAAATTTTTTTGTATCGGCAATATTATTCTGATAATTCAAAAAATCTTCCGAATCAAATCCATTATAAATGGTATTACATATTTTATTAGAAATATGAGAAAATCTTATAGCCATACTTTCACTTATAGTAACTATATTATTTGCACTTTTTAATACTTTTTCTTCTAATAATTCATCAATTGTTTCCGCTAACTTGCTTCGATTCACTTTTTGGTAATAATCAATGTCAGTCCACGGATCTCGAAAATCTGCTACCCATTTGATTCCACTACATTTTGCCAACTTTTTGGCAATTAAATGCACAGTTGGCGGTGGTGAGGATGAAAAAATAATATCAGGTTTCTCTCTTTCAATAATTTTCTTGCCTTCTCTTACGGCAAATGGCATCCAACCAATTTTTGCGTCAGGAATAAACAAATTTAGGCGTATCCAATTCGCTAATTTCTTTTTCCAAGTTAGATTTTTTTCTGTTAAAACTGCAACCGGAATATTTTTTGTTCCTGTAAATTTTTTGTAGAGAAAATTTGGTTCGATGGAATTTGTTTTGTAAACTTTACAATTCTCAGGAATATCTTTAGCCAGAGTTTCATCGATTGCCGGATACTCGCCTTTCTTTACAGTAAGAATAAGTGGTTGCCAACCGAATTGTGGAAGATATTTAGCGAATTTCAAAACCCGCTGCACGCCAGGACCACCAGCAGGAGGCCAGTAGTAAGTAATAATCAAAACTTTTTTCATTATTTTTTAGCCACAGAGGCACATCATGCCAGAGGCAGATCCGCCTTTGGCGGAGAGAACACATCATGCCAGAGGCAGATCCGCCTTTGGCGGAGAGAACACAGAGGAAATTTGTTATTTGTCATTTTCTTTCTTCGTGGCTTTGTAGTTCAATATTCGATTTCCAGTTTCAAGTTTCGTTTTTAATCACACTCTTCATAAAATCATCCAGTTGCAGGTTCGGTGAGTGCTTTGCTATCAGATTGAGTGCAGAAATTATCTCACGAATTCCGCGTGGAATAAAAACCGATTTCTCTATTCCATTTTCATTATAAGTTAATGCAATCATTTTTGGTCTTCTTCCGCCAAATTCTAATTTTCTTAAATCGTTCCAATCTATTTTTACAGCTCGTTTTAATAGAAATTTGAATTCAAGATAATCGTCGTAAAAGTGAATTGAATTTGGAGTTAATAAATTTCTACGAAGAACATTTCCAACTAAAAGGAGAATCACAAAAGGTGTCGCTTTTTGAAACCATCTTTCTGCTTGACCAAATTCAAAAATGATGAAATGGATTGCCCAGATGAGAGCCAAAAATGCGAAAATTATGGTTGCAAATCTGATGAATTGTGGGAAGCGGAAGACAGGATTATTGTTTCCCATTTTTTTTACCTTTATTTAGTATTTCTACAATTTTTTTCACATTTTGTGAATTCTCTTTTTTACAAATTAAAAGTGCATTTTTTGTGTCTACAACTACAAGATTTTCAATTCCAGTAAGTGCGATAATCTTTTTATCATTTTCTGAAAAGAGATAATTATTCTTTGAATTAAGGTTGATAATATTCCCATTAAAATAATTTCCATCGCCATCTTTTGTCATCAAATCATAAACCGCTTGCCAGCTGCCGATATCGTTCCAATCAATATCTACAGGAATAACTGCGGCATTTTCTGCCTTTTCCATTACACCGATATCTATCGGAACACTTTCGAGATTTTCATAAATTTTTGCTATTTCATCTTTTTTATCTGGAAGCAACTTCTTAATTTTTTTCAAATTTTCACGCAACTTCGGCATATAAGATTCAAAAGCATTCAAGATTGAATCAATACGCCAGAGAAACATTCCACTATTCCAAAAAAAATTTCCTTTTGAAATGAACTTTTTTGCAGTTTCATAATTGGGTTTTTCTTTGAATTTTTTCACTTTGTAAATTTTATGCGTTTGTTTATTTAAAATTTCCCCAGACTCGATATAACCGTAACCTGTCGCAGGATGAGAAGGTTGAATTCCAAAAGTTAGAAGATTTCCGCTTCCTTTTGCAAATTTTGAAGCGAATGAAATTATCTCAAGAAATTTTTCTGGCTTTCCAACATAATGGTCCGCTGGAAGAACGAGCATTGTTTGCTCTGCTGGATATTTCTCTTTTAGAGTTATCGAAGCCAGTCCGATGCACGCAGCTGTGTTTCGTCCGAATGGTTCTGCAATAATGTTTTTCTTTGGTAATTCTGGAAGGTGCTTTTCAACCAATTTTATCTGTTCCTGATTTGTGACTACATAGATATTTTCGGATGAAATTTTTGGAGAAATTCTATCGACTGTCTGCTGAATCATTGAACGATTGCCGAGAATATTCAAGAATTGTTTGGGATTTTTTCTCGTGCTTAAAGGCCAGAAACGAGTTCCGATTCCGCCAGCCATAATTAGTGCTATCATTTTTCTTTTTGCTTATAAATTCTTTGGTCAAGCACATTTACGCTATCAGGAATTTCAAAATAAAAAATCGAATCAGGAATTTGCTGATTTATAATATGATTTGAAAATTTAAATCCAACCACATTATCATATTTGTCTTTATATTCGAAGAAAATTATCAACGAATCAGATTTGGAAAATTGAATTGCAATTTCAGAAAAATCATTCATTTCATCAGTTGATAGAAATTTGAAAACATAACTATTTTTGCTCACAAAAGTCGAATCTAAAATGCAATAATTCAGATATTTTTCACACAAAAGTTTAGGCGACAAAAGCGCTTGCCAATAGTTTGAGTTTTGAATAATTGCCTGTTTTTCTTCTGGAAAATAAAATATCAGTTCATTCTCATTTCCAACCATTAGTTGGTTATTTGGATTAGAATATTCAAGCCGAATGTTGCTCTCTTTTGTGATTAATTTTCCGTAAGAAATTTTTTCAATTTCCATTTCTGGCCAATAATTTCTCTGCTCAAAATCTACTTGAAAAGTTTTAATTTTTTTGTTTCTTTGAAGAAAATTTTCAAGAATTGAATCTGCGAAAGATGTTTGAAAATACGCAAAAACAACAAGAATTATCAAAGCTAATAAAATTTTAAATTTTAATTTTGACATTTCTAAAAACCTAATTTTTCTAATTCGTCTTTTTTTATCAGAACTTTTCTTGCCTTACTTCCTTCTACATTTCCGACGATTCCTGCTCTCTCCATTGCGTCGATGAGACGACCTGCACGAGCGTATCCGATACGGAATTTTCTTTGCATCATTGAGACGGAAGCAAATTGTCGTTCAACCACAATGCGAACTGCTTCTGGAAAGTATTCATCGTCATATTCGAAATCTTGTTCTGGTGCATTTGAAGGCAATGAAATACTAATTTCAGGTTGCGGATATTTGGCAAGATGTTTAACCAATTTTTTTACCTCTTCCGTTGTGACAAGCGAGCCGTGAACTCTAATTGGCGGTTTTTTCCCAAGTGGAGAGAAAAGCATATCACCTTCGCCGAGTAATTTGTCAGCACCATTCACATCAAGAACTGTTCTAGAATCTGTCTTGGAATAAACCTGAAAGGAGATTCGTGAAGGGAAGTTTGCTTTTATCATTCCATTTACCACATCCACAGATGGCCGTTGAGTTGCGAATACGAGATAGATTCCAACAGCGCGTGCCATTCCAGAAAGGCGACGAATCGGCCTTTCTATTTCATTTGCCATACTTTGCATTAGGTCTGCGAGCTCATCTACCACAACGATAAGATATGGAAGTGACTCTAATTCTCCATCCTTTGCAGATAGCTCACGAACAAGGTCGTTATATCCGTCAATATCACGAACATTATGCTCAGCAAATGTATCATATCGTCGCTCCATCTCAACAACCGCCCAATTAAGAAGATATAGAACATCTTTTGTTTCTGTTATCACCTCTTTAATAAGATGCGGAATTTTCTCATAAATTGAGAGTTCGATTTTTTTAGGATCAAAGAAAATAAAACGTACCTGCTCTGGCGTCGCTCGATAGAGAATAGAATTTATGATAACATTGAGACAAACGCTTTTTCCAGAACCAGTCAATCCAGCAACAAGCAGATGGCGAAGATCTTTTAAGTCAGCGGCATATGGCTTGCCGGTAATATCTTTGCCAAGAGCAATCAGAGTTGGTGAGGGATTACTCTTCATCTCTTCTGAATTCAGAACATCTTTTAGTCGAATAATATTCGGTTTTCTATTTGGTATTTCAAATCCGATTGTGTCCTTACCCGGAATTGGCGCAACAATACGAATTTTTGACGCTTTCATCGCCAATGCAAGGTCATCTGAAAGAGCGGTGAATTTGCTAATTTTCATTCCTGGGGCTGGCCGAACTTCATATTGAGTGATAATAGGTCCGACATTTACATTTGTGACTTCGCCTTCAATCCCGAATTCTGCAAGTTTAGATTGCAAAAGTTTGCTACTATTCTGAATTTCTCTCTCTTTTGCTTCCAGTTCTTGCTTTGTCAAAGAAGAAGAATCTTTCAAAATATCGTTAAAATTTGGAAGGATATATTCATCTTCAGAAATTTCCGATTTTGTCTTCTCGTCATTTTCAAATTTGGGCTGTTCATTTTCATCCATCTCTTCAGAATCTTCTGAAACATCTTGATTGTCATCTTTATCCAGATATGAAATTGATGGTTTTTTTTGAATAGATTTCTTTTTTTTCTTTTTTTCTGAAATAAGATGAAATATTTTCAAAAGTTTGACGAGAAAAGCGGTCACTTTTTTCGGTTCGAAAATGAACAAAAGTGTGCCCAAAATTGTCAATCCAAATAAGATTGCACTTCCTAAATTTTTGAATATTGGGAAAAAGATTCCTTCAACAAGAAAGATGAAAATGATGCCAGTTTTTATTTCAAAATTTCCACCGATTGAGAGGTAAAATAGTATTCCGGAAAAAAGGAAGAGAAGGACTAAAAATAATTTTTGATTGAGTTGTTTTAATTTATATCCAAAAATCAGAAAAAAACTACTTATGAACAGGAAAATTGCGATTATGAAACTTACAAATTTGCTGAATAAAAACACACTTAGATACGAAAAAATTGCCCCGAATGGACCGACCATATTTCCTGTAAAAGGAAATTGCAAAGTGATGATTTTTGAGAAAGTGAGCTGAGCCCTTTTTAATGTCTGAATATCGTCGATTGTGTAGGATAGTAACGAGAAAAATAGCAGCAATCCCAGAGCAATTAGGATTAAACCGAAAAGTAGTTTTGGCTTTGAATTTTCCTTATTTTTTTTAGACATAATTTTAACTTATTAATCTTGATACTTTGCTCGAATTGCGTGAATTGTCGCGTGAATTTCCATAAAATAATTAACTAATTTAGGGTCAAATTGTGTTCCGCCGCATTTTTTGATTTCGTTTAATGTATCTTTTTCAGTCCAAGATTCTTTATAGTATCGGCTTGACATCAATGCATCGTAAACATCTGCTATTGCGACGATACGACCGCACAATGGAATTTCATCTGCCTTTTTCCCTTCTGCCATCTTTACATCTTCAGAATAAATATCTTTCACCTTTCCTGGATAGCCCTTGCCATCCCATCTTTCGTGATGATTCAATGCAATATCTAATGATAATTTATCGAGTTCTGAAGTCGAATTTTTGAAAAGTTGAGCACCAAAAATTGTATGAGTTTTTATAATTGCTCTCTCTTCGTCATCAAATCGTCCTGGTTTTTTCAGAATTGTATCAGAGATAGCAATTTTCCCAACATCATGAAGCATTGCGGAAAGCCGCATATTACCTTTCAATTTTTTTATTTTTGAATACGATATATTATTTTTCGTCGCCCAATGTTCATACAATTCCGCAGCAAAAGCACCAACGCGATTCACATGAGGACCTGTTTCTTTTGGGTCGCGCAGCTCTGCCATTTTTATCATTCTCAAAATTAATTCGCGAGTCAGATTCGCGCGCTCAATGTGAACAGAAGCATTTCCAGCAAAGTATGAAATCAGAACCTCATCATCTTTTGAGAATGGAATTATTTTGCCGGAACTGTCTTTCGCATTAATTAGTTGAATCACACCGACCACAACATCATTCACATTTTTGATTGGCTGAGTAAGCATAGATTGTGTATGATAACCAGATTTTTTATCCCAAGATGAGTTAAAATGATATGAAAAACGATCTCCCAATTTATAGCAATCTGGAATATTTAACAACTCTTTTTTGTATGCAGAATAACCAGCAATCGAAGTTTCATCGATATTAATTGTCAAATTTGAATAAAGATTTTTATTATCCAAATTGGAACTAAAAAGAGTATCATTTTGAGTGTAACTGAATTTTAATTTATCTTCTTTGGCGATGTAAATGGTGCCACCGTCGGCATTTGTCATTTTTCGAGCTTTTGTGAGAAGATAATCCAAAACCGCATCAAGGTCATTGATTTGACTAAGCTCTTCATTGAGCTGCAAAAGAGATTTGAATTCATTAATTTTTTTATCCATTAATTTTTTTATCCATAAATTTTTTTAACTATGTCTGATATAAATTATATCGCCATCTTTCACAATATAATTTTTTCCTTCAATAAAGAATTTTCCTGCTGATTTCAACTCCTTTTCCGAACCATATTTTTTGAAATCTGCGAAGGAATATCTTTCTGCGCGAATAAATTTTTGTGCAAAATCTGTATGAACGGTTCCAGCTGCATCGTGAGCTGTGCTTCCATTTTGCAAAGACCAAGCTCGCACCTCTTCTTTACCGATTGTAAAGAAACTTAACAAATTTAAACTTTCGTAGGAAATTCTTGTCAACTTTTTTACTGCGGATTCTTTTATATTCATTTCAGACATAAATTCTCGAGCGTCATCTTCATCAAGTTGATTGAGTTCCATTTCAAATTTTCCAGCAATTTCAACGACATCAAATTTTTCTGAAATAGATTCGATTAAATCTTTATTTTGCCCAAATATTTCTTCTGAAACATTCAAAATTATAAATATCGATTTTAATGTAAGAAACTGAAATCCGCGAAGCATATGCAGCTCTTCTTTTTTGAGATTCAGAAATTTTAGCATTTTCCCTTCACTCAGAAAAGTATAACATTTTTCGATTAGTTTTTTTTCAGATTCTGATGATTTCAAACCGTGTTTCAGATTTTTGTTGATAATTTCCAATTTTTTTTCACAAATAATTAAGTCAGAAAAGATAAATTCTGTCTCGATTGTCTCTATTTCCAAAATTGGATTTGTCGCAATTCCTGGCAGATTAAATTTGCGAACAACTAATCCGAGCGCATCAACCGTTCGCAAAGTTCCAAGAAATTGGTTTGAGAAGAGTTCCTTTTTTGCTTCATCTTTTTTGATTCCAACAAAATCGAGATATTCGATTGTAGCGTAAATAGTTTTGGTTCGATTAAATTTTTCAGCAAGATAGTCAAGCCGCTCATCTGCGACATTTACAATTCCGAGATTTGGCCTGAGATTTTCAGAAAAATAATCGGACACTTCTGCATCGCTTTTTGTAATCGTGTTAAATACAGTAGTTTTTCCACTCTTTGGTGTCCCGACTAATCCGATTTTTATCATAATTTCTATTTTCAGAAAATACGATGAAATTGTCAATATTTCTGAACTTTTATTTAAAAAGAAAATCCGTCAGAAATGGTTTTTCATATCATTCTAACGGATTTGGAATTAATATTTCAAATAATTATTTAAAATACCTTTTTAACAGACCTTCAAACGCCTTTCCGTGACGTGCTTCATCTTTACACATTTCGTGAACTGTATCGTGAATTGCATCGTAGCCAAGTTGTTTTGCTTTTGTTGCGATATCTTTTTTTCCTTTGCAGGCACCATTTTCTGCTTCCACTCTCATTTTCAGATTGGTCTTTGTGTCTGGCACAAGCACTTCTCCGAGCAGTTCGGCAAATTTTGATGCGTGTTCTGCTTCTTCAAATGCAATTCGTTTGTATGCTTCTGCTACTTCCGGAAAACCTTCTCTATCTGCCTGACGGCTCATCGCAAGATACATTCCGACTTCGGTGCACTCTCCTGTGAAATTCGCGCGCAGTCCTTTTAGAATTTCTTCATCAGCGCCTTTGGCAACGCCGATTTTGTGTTCGTCAGCCCAAATCATTTCATCTTTTTGCAGCTCAAATTTGTCTGCTGATGCGCCACATTGTGGACATTTTTCCGGCGGATTTTCACCTTCGTGAACATAACCACACACCGTGCAAATCCATCTTTTTTTCATTTTACTCACTCCTTCATAGTTTTTTTGTTAATCTCTTATTACAATATTTTTGTTTTGGAAGTTGGCTTTGGTAATTTCATTACTAAAATTCGCACATCAGAATCGGTTTCGTTATAAATGCAATGAGGAATATCTTTCGGGCTTTCAACAATATCATCTTTTTTCACCTGAATTTTTTCGTCTGCTACCATTATTATCGGTTTTCCATCCAGAATGTAAAAAGCAACATCTGTCGGTGTGATATGAGGTTTCAAACTTTCTCCAGCTTTCAAAAGCAGGTGCATAATCACGGCGTGCTTTTTGTCATACAACTTAGTTACTTGAACATTATGCGGATTTTTCGCTTTGTCTAATTTTTGATAATTTCTTATATTCATTTCTCCTCCATTTTTTTAATAATTTTCTACCCAAATTTCAAAATGTGCCTGCGGATGATCACAAACCGGACAAACTTCCGGTGCTTCGATTGATTCAACAATATGCCCACAATTACGACATTTCCAAAATACCTTTCCTTCTTTTTTGAAAACAGTGTGATCCTTTACATTTCCCAGAAGTTTTCGATAACGCATTTCATGCCTTTTTTCTACGAGAGCAACCAACTTGAATGTTTGGGCAACTTCATCAAAACCTTCTTCTTCCGCAATTTTAGCAAAAGTGGGATAAAGCTCAGTCCACTCTTCTTGCTCACCATTTGCTGCATATTCCAGATTTTTTATTGTATCGGAATAAGCAACTGGATAACCGGCATTGATCTCAATCACATTTTCATTCAACCCATTTTTGGTTAATTGTTTCATAAACAATTTGGCATGTTCTTTTTCATTAGCAGCAGTTTCATTGAAAATTTCTTCAATTTGCCTAAAACCTTCTTTCCGAGCAACAGATGCATAATAATTGTAACGCATTCTTGCTTGAGACTCTCCAGCAAAAGATTTCATTAAATTTTCTGCTGTTTTACTTCCTTTGAATTCCATTATGACTCCTTTTTAATTAATTTTTCCAAAGTCCGTGCAGATTACACCATTCTCTTGTTTCGATAATATCTTCCTTTTTCACTGGGAAGAATGCTTCGGGAACATCATTTGGCTTTAGCTCTTTTCGATAGAGTCCATTTTTTGTGAGTACTTCGATGAATTTAATGTAATGTTTTTCCAACATAGGATGAACTGTGTTCTGACCAACTTTTACCAATACTCCATCGTCTTTTACTTCCACAAACGGAACATGCTTTTCTGTTGATGAATCTTCTGTTTTTGCTTCTAATTTTACCATAGGTTCGCCACAGCAAACTAATGCCGGAGCACCTTCATTTATGATCTCGATAACATTGCCACATTTTTCGCAGTAATAAATTTCTCTAAGTTTTGTCATTTTTCCTCCATTTTTTTTCTTCATTATTCCTCGTTACGAAGTTTAACATTAATGTTCCCAAGACAAACTTGGGAACAAAAAACTCCTATTTAGCTGATGGCGTAAACACTCTGCCGGCTAATTCTTTATCCAGCATTAACAAACCATTACCCTTTCCACCGATCAATTTTAATTTATTAACGATTGTTTCCATCGAATCCTCTTCCTCAACCTGCTCATCAATAAACCAATTAAGAAAACTTTTTGTGGCATGATCATTTTCTTTTATGGCTAAATCCATTAACTCATTAATAAGTTTTGATACATATTTTTCATGTTCAAAAGCTAACTCAAGAACTTCCAAAGCTGATTTGAATTCAGTTTTAGGTTTATCTATCTTTTTAAGATAAATTCGTCCACCTCGTTCATTTACAAATCTGTACATTTTCATTGCGTGAAATCTTTCTTCTTGTACCTGAACAAGAAAGAAATTTTCAAAACCATCTAAACCTATTGTGTTAAAATATGCAGCCATCGAAAGATAATAATATTCTGAGAATAATTCTTTATTGATTTGTTCGTTAAAGGCATCCTGTAATTTTTGTGAAATCATTTTTCCTCCTTTTTTTTGATGAAATTATTTCTGTTTTAATCTATATTTTGAGTTGAAAACTCTTTGCTATTCAAAAGATTTTCCTCGATTATTTTTTTAAATTCTTCTTTTGAACGAGCACCTTGCGTCATTGTCGGTTTGCCATCCAACGGTATAAATAGAATTGACGGTATGCTTCGGATTTGAAATATTGAAGCCAATTTTTTCTCAGAATCTGTATCGATTTTATAGATGTCAATTTTACCTTCATATTCTTTGGACAATTCTTCGAGAATTGGAGCGACCATTTTACAAGGAGCACACCAATCTGCATAGAAATCTACAATTGCTGGCAACTTTCCTTCGAATTTCCATTCTTTGCTTTCTTCATAATTGAAAATTTTCTTTTTGAATGTTTCAGCGGTCAAGTGAGATATTTTGTGAACACTTTTTTCAGTTTTATTCTGCTTGGAACAAGCTGCGCTAAGTAATATTATCATAAGCGAAATGACAAAAAGTTTCTTCATTTTATCCTCTTTTTAATCATTAAATGACACGAACTTTCACGAAAAATTTTCATATTTTTTCTAAAATTTTTTGCCTTAATTTTTTTTAGTTATTGTAAAGTCAATATTATTTATAAAAAATTCTAAAAATCATACCTTACTTTCAGATAAACCATATCATTTTCATCATATTGTCCGAAATTTCCTTCATCTGATTCTCTCATAAGTATTAGATCTGCAAGATTAATTTTCCAATATTTTTTTTAATTCTCAAAAACTTCAAAGAATTTTAAAAAATATATTCGTAAATAAGAGACAATTTTTTTGAACTAATTTTTCCGCCAAATTCTGAATTAGAATCTCCAAACATTAAATTATACTTGAGTTTCAAATTTATATTTTCAAAGCGCGAATAACTAAATTCACCGCCAATCATTTCGCTGTTATCATTTAAATTATACAAAACAAAAATCGAGGGCGTAAAATACAAAATATCAAACGGTTCTGGCTGTGAAAGTTTCGCGTAAACATAATCTTTCATTGGAAATTGAGTGTTAAAATTTCCCATTTGAATTTCATCTAAACCAGAGTCATTATGAAGATATTCAACAATTAATGTAGTATTCGTTTCAAATAAAAATCTCGTTCCAAGTAAATAATCGTGAGTATCATCTGTAAGTTCAGAATCCAATAACTTTTTGGTTACATCCTTTTCAAATACGTATTCGCCGTGAATTTCCCAACTTGGTAAAATATTTCGGGCAAAATCAAATCCCCATTTTTTGAAGTCATTATTTTCAAAAAACAGATAAAGATCAAAGTCGGTATCGGCTACCAAAAAATAGTTATTCAGGATGAAATTAATATCTTCGCCATCAGCAAAATCTTCGTTGATATCTTTGCCAACCGGAATAATTATTGGGCTAATGGAAAAATTTTGTACAATACCGGAAAGGCTTTTCACATAAGCAAATTTTAGCATCCAAAATCCTTCCAATCCGGCATCAACATCATTTATATCTTTTTGACGACCTACAAAAGAGACCGGATTCCAAATATATCCCTTTCCCCATTTAACCGATTTTTTACCAATTTGAAAATCAAAATTAGTGGAGGGATTCACATTCAGAAAAGATTCATAAATAGCAAAATTATTTTCAAAATCGTTATCTGTTGTAAAAGATATTTTGTCTTTTAAATCCGCAATAAGTTTGAATTTTGAAATTTCATAACTTCCTTTCAATTGGACAGATGCAAAATATGAATCCCAAAAATCTTTATCCAAAAAAGATAATTTATATAAATTTGAAGCAGAACTAAGTTCTGAAAATTCTGATTGTAACTGAAAATTACCTACATATTCGTAAGGTTTTTTTTCAAATTCTTCAAAGTCAAAAGAATAATTTTGGGCAAAAGCGAAATTGCAGAGAAACAGGAAGATTAGCAGAAACTTGAAATTTGAAATTTGAAAGGTTGTTTGATATCGTTTGGCATTTCTACTTCCTAATTTCC
>JACNJR010000003.1 GCA_014382495.1 Candidatus Cloacimonadota bacterium
TTCAGATTGGGGAGAAATTTCAGACAATTCTTTAGAAAGAATTAATCCAAATATAAATAGCAATAATCCTGATAATTGGGAGAGTTCTCTGGACAATCTTGGTGCAACTCCCGGTAGTGAAAATAGCTTGCATATTGAAGAAATTAATCCACAGATTGAATTATCAATTAATCCTAATCCGGTTTCTTTACGGGAGAAAAACTCAGTTTTGATTGAATACAATCTGCCTGAGGTTCTATCAAAAATGAATGTTCGGATTTTTGATATGAAAGGAAGAATGGTGCGCTGGCTATCTGACCAAGAATGGCGTGGTTCGAAAGACGCAATTATCTGGAATTGCAAAAATGATAAAGGAAGAGTTGTTCCAATCGGAATTTACATTGTTCATCTTGAAGCAACTGGAAAACAGAGTGGTAAGATTTTTAGAGAAGTTAAGACAATGGTAATTGGTGAGAAATAAACTTTATTTCTAATTTTTCTTGACAGAAAAAAATCATTTCTACAATTTTTGTGAAATTAATCTTATCGCGGGGTGGAGCAGTTTGGTAGCTCGTCAGGCTCATAACCTGAAGGTCGTAGGTTCAAATCCTGCCCCCGCTACCATTTTTCGGCGATGTAGCTCAGTCGGTTAGAGCATCGGAATCATAATCCGAGTGTCCGGGGTTCGAATCCCTGCATCGCTACCAGTTTTTGTCTTCTGCCGAGAATTTTGGCAGTTTTTTTATGTGCGCCAGTAGCTCAGTCGGATAGAGCAACGGCCTTCTAAGCCGTAGGTCAGAGGTTCGAATCCTCTCTGGCGTACCAAACCCGATTTTCCGCCTGTTCCACAATTTTTTTAAATCATTTATCTAAAATGAAAAAATAAATTGACAAAATTTTCAACAGTATAAATTTTACCTAAAAAAAGGAAGAGGTGAGTTTTTTGTCTGAAGTAAAAATAAGAAAAGATGAATCCTTTGAGTCGGCTTTTCGCAGATTCAAAAGGAAAGTTCAAAGGTCCGGCGTTCTATCAGATATCAAAAAAAATCGATATTATGAAAAACCGAGCGACAAAAAAAGAAGAGAATTAAAAGACGCTTTAAGAAAAATTCGAAGATACCGAAGGAAATAGTTGGCAACAACTCAATTTGCCTAACTTTCGTTTGACAAGCATTTTCGCTGGGTTTTATTTCTGAAAATTTATCATAAAAGTAATGGAAATAATAAATATTATTACTTTAGGATTTATCGCTTTGCTTTGTGTTTTGGGAATGCAGAAGGGATTTTTGGAAGGAATGGCTCGCTTGCTTGGCTGGATAATTGCACTGATTTTTGCCATTCGATTTGGTCCACAAGTTTCAGATTATCTCAAAGATACATTTTCAATTTCCGCAAACATCGTGAACATAATCGCAGCTATAATTGTCTTTGTCGCAGTAATAATTCTGATAAATATCCTCGTTTCGCTTTTGCAAAAAATAGTTAAAATTTTGCGATTGGGATTTGCTGACAGAATTTTGGGATTTATTTTCGGCGGAGCAAAAGCACTAATTATTATTTTTATCCTATCATTTTTAATCCAATGGCTCCCAATTGGTGAAAAAAATAAAAAAATTATAACCGATTCTGAAGTGATAAATTGGAGCAGTCGAACTGTGGCAAAATTTCTCTCAACTACAAAAATTGATGAGCAGATAAAAAACAACAAATTTTACAAAGAATTATTGCAAAAAACATCGGAATTTGGAGATAAGCTCAACAAAAAAGCTTCTTCCAATCAATGAAGAACGCTTTCGAAGAATTAGATTTTACAAAAATTAAGAAGCTCATAAAAAAGTGCTGTTATTCCGATTTGGGCAAGCGATTGACGGAGCAACTTCATCCTATAACAGACAAGATTGAAATTGACCAAAAACTCCTCGAACTCAACGATGTTGTCGAATTTCACAAACAGAATTATCAGTTTGGAATTCAGGATTTAGAAGATACTGAACACCTTTTTGCAAAATTAAAAAGCGCTGAGATTTTCACAATTGAAGAATTTTTACTCTTTGCAAGAAACATCAAAATTTCAAATGCTCTTCGTGGCAATGGAATCATTAATGAAAATTTCCAACATCTTTTCTCCGTAACTAAAAAAATTTCTTTGACTCCAAAATTGGAGAAAAAATTATCAAAAATCTTTGATACAAGGGGAAATATCAAAGATAATGCCAGCGAAAATTTGGCAAAAGTCAGAAAAAAACAGATAAAGCAGAAAAAGAAAATTTATGCTAAATTGAATGATATTTTATCTGAAAAACAATACAAAAAAATTGTTCAGGATAATGTTATCACAATTCGAAATGAGCGATATGTTATTCCAATTAAAGGCGATAGTGAAAGTGCTATAAAGGGATTTGTGCATAGCAGATCGCAAACAGGTTCGACGGTTTTTCTCGAGCCACTTTCTGTCTTTGATACGAATAATTATTTAATCAATCTTGCGGACGAAGAGAAGGAAGAAATAAAGAAAATTTTGATTGAACTTTTCTCGGAATTGCAAAGTCAGTCGGAAATTTTATTTCAGAATCTTAAGATACTTCAGAAGATAGATTTTTTGAATGCCGCTGCGAAATATTGTTTCTCGATTGATGCAACTATTCCAAAAATTTGCGAAGAACCCATTCTAAAACTTACAAATGCAAGACATCCGCTGCTTTATTTGACGATGGATAAAAAAAATATTGTCCCGTTTTCGCTGAATTTAGGAGAAGATTTTCGCGCCTTAATTATTTCTGGAGTAAATACTGGCGGCAAAACTGTTACCCTGAAAGCCGTAGGACTACTTTCTATAATGGCTTTGTCGGGATTGATGATTCCTGCGGATAAATCTGAAATTGGGATTTTTGAAAATTTTTTGACTGACATCAATGACGAGCAATCTATCGAAAATTCAATCAGCACATTCTCTTCTCATATCGAAAAAATACGAAGCATCCTGAAAAAAGCTGATGAAAAAAGTCTCATTTTAGTCGATGAACTTGGCACTGGAACTGATCCGGACGAAGGCGCCGCACTCGCTCAATCTATTATGGAAAAATTGGTTTCAAAAAAATCCAAAATTATGATTACAACTCATTTGAATAAATTGAAACTTTTCGCTGCCGAGCATCCATTTTGCGAAAATGCCAGTATGAGATTTGACCAAAATAAGCTTATCCCAACATATCAGTTCGATGTCGGTTTTCCTGGAAATAGTTACGCCCTCGATATCGCAGAAGAGTATAAGTTGAGCTCTGAAATTGTAACTCGTGCGCATAAATTGATTTCAAAAAAAACACTTCAATTAAACGCTCTTTTGAAAAAAACCGAACAACAAAGAGTTGTGCTTTCACAAAAAATTGATGAATATAAAAAGGCCCATTTTCTCGTTAAGCAAAATCTGAAATCGCTTCAAAAAAGAGAAGAAAATTGGAAAAAAATTGGAAAAGAAAACAAATTGAAAGTTATTCAAGAAGGCAATAATTACCTTATAAATTTACAACAAGATTTCGAGAATGAACTGAAATTGTTAAAAACAAAATTCAAAAAAGAGAAGAAAATCGAAACAAAAAATGTGGAAAATTTTCGAACGAAAATTCGGCAAGAAAAGAAAAAATTAGATTCTCAAAAAGAGGAATTATCTGAGATAAAATTCATTCCTGAAAAAAATCCGCAAATAGGAAAAATGGTTCTGATAAAATCCTTGAATTTGATTGGAAAAGTACTCAAAATTAGCAAAAATCAAGTGAAAATAAAAGCAGGTGGAATTTTGTATTCTGTTGATAAAAACGGAGTTTTCAAAATTCCAGAGGTTTCAAAAAAACAATCCGAAGAAATCCACAAAGAACCGCTTTTAATACATTCAGAAATCAATCGAGATTTTACGCTCGAATTAAATTTGATAGGCCTTTCTTTTGCGGAAGCGCGACCAGAAATTGACAAATATATTGACAAAGCAATACTGTTTAATCTTGATGAGGTGCGAATAGTTCATGGCAAGGGAACTGGGAAATTGCGAGAAAAAATTTGGGAATATTTCAAGAGAAATAAATTGATTTCTGCATACTTCTCCCCGCAAGAAGCCGAAGGCGGAAGCGGAGTAACCATTGCCCAAATTAGATGAGTAAAATATAATATGAAATACGACCAATCGATAATCGATGAAGTGCGCTCTGCAAACAACATTGTAGAGATTATTGGTGAATATCTTCCGCTAAAAAAAAGCGGAACAAATTTCAAATGCTTATGCCCATTTCATCAAGAAAAAACACCATCATTTATGGTAAGTTCGTCAAAACAAATTTACAAATGTTTTGGTTGCGGAAAAGGTGGAAATGTCTTCACTTTTTTGATGGAATATGAAAAAATGAATTTTCCTGAAGCTGTTGAAAAACTTGCGAATCGAGTTGGAATAAAACTTCCCAAGAAAGAGATTTCTGCAAAGAAACAGACACTTTATGGCGAACTTTATGAGATTTATCAGCTTGCCAATCGGTTTTATAGAAATAATTTAGCAGAAAATGGCGAAGATGCCGTCAATTACTTGCATTCCAGAAATATCTCTGACAACATAATTGAAACTTTTCAAATCGGTCTTGCTGGCGGACGCGAAAATGAGTTATTAAATTTCATAAAAAAAAAGGATTACAAAAAAGCGACATTGGTCAAAAGTGGTCTTTTTATTATTCGAAATGGAAAAATGATTGATAAATTTTTCAATCGGATAATTTTTCCAATCTTCTCATCAGATGGAAAAGTTATTGCATTCAGCGGAAGAATTTATAAAAAAAATGATGAAAGAGCAGCGAAATATTTAAATTCACCAGAAAATTTAATCTACCAAAAACGATTCCAACTCTACGGATTATATCAAACAAAAAAACAAATTATACAAAAAAATTTTGCCCTTCTTGTCGAGGGAAATACCGACCTGCTAATGGTTTATCAATTTGGATTCAGAAATGTTGTGGCGAGTTTGGGAACGTCTCTCACGACAAATCAGATAAAATTACTTGCGAGATACACCAAAAATGTTTATATTTTATATGATGGTGACAATGCGGGATACGAAGCAAGTTCTCGAGCTTTGAAGGTCTGTCTTGAAAATGGAATTTTTCCAAAAATAATTTCTCTTCCAAAAGATTACGACCCTGATTCGTTTCTTGAAAAATTCGGTCCTGAAAAATTAGATGAAAAAATCAATAATGCTGATAGTTTTTATCAGTTTATAAAAAAATTTAGAAAAGCGGATAAGAATTTGGAAAATAAAAAAATAGCGATAAGTGAGACAATCGATAATATTATTCTGATTGCCGATTCTGTCCAAAGAGAGATGTATATTCAAGAAGTTGCAGCGCTTTTTCAGATTAGTACGACGAATTTAATTCAATCTGTAAACGCGCGGATATCAGCATCTTATCGCAAAACAGAAAAAACTTTTCAAAAGACGAGTATGGAAAAATTTGTTGATGAAAAAGAGTTAATAAGAATTATTCTGAACTTTCCAGAAGAGGGTGCGGAAGTTGTTCCTGAACTTGAGTTGGATTGTTTTTCTCATCCAATTTGCAAGAAAATAATCATAGTTTTGAAAGAGCAAAAAAACATTGCAGAATTTATTACAAACGAGGCAAAAATATTGGATTATTTCACTGTTGAAGAATCAAATTTCGTATCTGATTTGATGTTTTCCGATGAAAAATTCTCTGAAAATAATCTCCAAAAATTACTTAATGGACTACAAATTAAAAGTTTAAATCTGAAATTACAGGAGTTAAATCGGGAGATTGTTGAAAATCCTAATGATTTTGAAAAACTCAAAATAAAGAGAATTCTTCAAAAAAAAATACATCGTTTGAATCCAAGTGTTGTCAGAAAATTATTAAGTTAATCGGGAGAATTTATGGTAACAATTAGCGAATTTATAAAAAAATTGCAGAAACTTGGAAAGAAAAGGGGATATATCACATATAACGAAATCAACAATCTTCTTCCCGAAAATCCTATCTTCCTTGATAAAATTGATGACATTTTTTCCGAGCTAAAAAATAGTGGATTGGAAATACTTGATGAGACAGTAAGTGGCGGAATTCGCCAACAGAAAATTAGCAAAAAACCTAAATCCGTCCCACAAAAAGCGAAATTTTATGATGATCCTGTTCGCCTGTATCTGAAGGAGATGGGCAAAGTTCCGCTCCTCACTCGAAAAGGCGAGGCGACAATTGCCCAAAAAATCGAAGATGCACAACTGCTGATTACCTCACTTACTCTTTGTGCCGGTTGCAGTTTAGCAGAAATTAAAAATGCTATAAAAAAATATCGCGAAGATAAAATGAAAATTGAACACATTGTCAAGGTCGAGTTCGGAAGTTGGTTCGACGAAGAGAATAATGAACGGATTATTAACAAGTTAAATAAAAAAGTTGATCAGGCCTTGGATTTCTCTAATGAAATTGAAGAAATTATCAGCAAAAAACCGACAAAAAAATACTCAAAAACTCAAACTGTTACAGAAAAAATTCAAGAAAATCGAAAGAAAATTCTCGCTTTATTTGAAGATATTTATTTTTCTGAGAAATTAATACATCATTTGAGATATCGCATTAGTGCGCTTCTCTCAAGAATTAGTCTCAGTATGAAACGAATTGAGCAAGTTAGTGATATCAAAAATTATACTCCTCTTCAAATTCAGACCCTTGGAAGGAAAGCTGAGAAAAGTAAAAATTCCTTTAATGACGTTGCGGAAGAGACAGGAATCGACCCCAATATTTTTGTCGATTCGCTCAAAAAAATAAAAAATAATAAAAGAAAGATACGACGAGTTGAGCTTGAAACCCGTATGACTGGCGAGGAAATAATAGATTTGGTTAACGACATTGAGTCGGCGGAAAATGATAAAAATGTCGCAAAAGAAAATATGATAAACGCAAATGTTCGCTTGGTTGTGAGTATCGCTAAAAGATATAATAATCGCGGATTAACCTTTTTGGATTTGATTCAAGAAGGAAATATGGGGCTAATAAAAGCAGTCGAAAAATACGATTATCATAAAGGATATAAATTTAGCACTTATGCAACTTGGTGGATTCGACAATCTATCACAAAAGCAATTGCTGACCAATCTCGCACAATTCGTGTTCCCGTCCATATGACAGAAGCAATTAACAAAGTCGCTCGAGTTCGCAATCATCTTGTTCAAAGATTGGGGAGAGAACCGCTTCCGGAAGAAGTTGCCAAAGAGCTTGAAATGCCTTTAAAAAAGGTAAAAAATATCATCAAAATATCCAAGCATCCCGTTTCTCTTGACAAACCGGTCGGCGATGAAGATGGTGATTCTACATTGAGCGATTTTATTCCGGACGACACAATCATCTCTCCCGAAAGAATTGCCGCAAGAACGCTCTTGCGGAAACAGATGGAAGCAGTATTATCCACGCTGACAAAACGGGAAAAAAGAGTGCTGAAATTGCGTTTCGGAATTGGCGATGAAACCGCAAGAACTTTGGAAGAAGTTGGACATATTTTTGATATTACACGAGAGCGTGTGCGCCAAATTGAGGACAAGGCAAAGGAAAAATTGCAGCATCACAGCAGAGCTGATATCCTAAAAAAATATATGGATACATTTGATAAAATGAGTAGATAATTTATGTCAAATGTAAATCTATTTCGGACAAAAAATAATTTCTTGACTCCAATAATCAACATCGCCTCAAATCGTCATTAAGATGAATCCGATTATAAAAGAAATTATTTTGATTTTGATTGCATACTCAATTGGTTCCTTCTCATTTGCCAGAATATTAACAAAAATTTTCCGCAATTTAAACATCTACAAAGTTGGTGATTTTATCGCCGATGCGACAAATGTTTATCATAATGTAAGCAAATCTTTGGGCATTTTGGTTTGGTGTTTGGATTTCATTCGAATCTATCTCTCTTTGTGGATTGTTAAATTCCTCTTTCTCAAAAATTCACCAGAATTGCTTCTATTCGTCGGTCTTTCTATGATAATTGGACATTGTTTTCCGATTATGCACAAATTTGTTGGCAGTCGCGGAATTTCGGCGTATGTTGCATTGCTCTTCTTTTTTGTACCATTCGCTACAGCAATTGTTGGAATTATTTGTCTTCTTATTTTGATTTTCTTCCGTCAATTGCGATTTGTCCAATACACGATGGTTATCGCAGTTCCTGTGGCTTATTACATTCTCCTAAACTTCAAAATCCAGATGGGCGAAATAAATCCAAAATATTTACTTCTAACATCGATTGTTATGGGTATTTTGAACTTTTTTGTTTCAAAAAGATATGGAGAAATATAACGATGGAAATTACAATTAAAAAGGTAAAGACAAAAAGAGATTTGAACAAGTTTATAAAGTTGCCTTGGAAAATTTACAAGAATGACAAAAACTGGGTTCCTCCGCTGATTTCGCAAATGAAGGCAACATTAAATCCAAAGAAGAATCCATTCTTCAAGCATTCGGAAGTGCAGCTCTTTATCGCTGAAAAAAATGGCAAAACAGTTGGAAGGATTTCAGCACAAATTAACAGAAATCATAATAAATTTCATAATGAAAAATCTGGTTCTTTCGGCTTTTTTGAATGCATTCCTGATTACAAAGTCGCATCTGCATTATTTCAGGAAGCTTGTGATTGGGCGAAATCAAATCCTTCTGAAAAGATGGAAATTATTCGTGGTCCGATGAATTTTTGTAGCAACGATGAATGGGGGCTGCTCGTAAAAGGATTCGACTCTCCGCCACTTGTAATGATGACATATAATCCGGAATATTACACAGATTATTTCGATAAATTTGGTTTTGAAAAGTCGAAAGATCTTCTCGCATATTATGCAGATTTTGAAAAAATGCCAGAACGATTTGAACGAATTATGAAAAAACTCGAGAAAAAAAAACGATTTGTTATCCGCAAACTCAATCCGAAAAAATTCAAGGAGGAAGTCGCCACTCTTTTCGAAGTTTATAATAAATCTTGGGAATATAATTGGGGTTTCGTGCCGATGGACAAAGAAGAATTTATGCATACGGCAAAAGATTTGAAGTCAATTATTGATTACGACCTTGTTTTTATTGCGGAAATTGATGGAAAACCGGTTGGCTTTTCGTTAACTTTGCCAGATATAAATCAAGCATTAATCAAAATAAATGGCCGTCTTTTTCCATTTGGTTTGATAAAACTTTTGCGGGCAACCAAACAGATAAATAGAGTTAGAACACTCGCTTTGGGCACTATCAAAAAGTACACAAATCTCGGCATCGACCTTGCTTTTTATTATTATTCAATAAAGAATGCTTTGCCCAAAAACTGCGCGCGCGGCGAAGCTTCTTGGATTTTGGAAGACAATATGAAAATGCGAAGACCGATGGAACGAGCTGGTGCCAAACTCTATAAAACCTACAGAATTTATGAAAAGAAATTGAAATAAATTTTCGGCCCAATTAATGCATCACTAAATTTATCAATAAACTAATTGCCCAGTTAACCAGTTCGCCAATTTACTAAATTTATGTTTAACTTATCATTTCTCAATTCGGTGCTACTATTCGGTTTGCTTGCCGGAATAATTCCGATTCTGATTCATCTTTTTGTGAAATACAGACCGAAAATTGTCTATTTTAGCTCGTTGCGATTTCTTAAGCAGATTCAAAAAAATCGCGCACGCGTAATAAAATTGCGAGAAATTTTACTTCTGTTAACAAGAATTTTGATAATCCTTTTTCTGATTTTTGCTTTATCTCGCCCAGTTATGAAAACAATTTTAAAAAAATCAAGCCCGACTCACGCCCCAACAGTTGCGGTAATTATTATCGACAACAGTTTCAGTATGAATTATTTAGACAATGATGAAACTCTGCTTCGGAAAGCAAAAATAATCGCTTTCGATATTCTGGAAATGTTGAATAGTAAAGATAAGATAATGCTTCAAACTATGAACAGCACTTACAATTCCAGAAATAGTTATTTTGCCAGACCTTTCGCCATAAAGCAGCAGATTGAAAAAATCGCAATTACCGACAACTCACAATCTCTTAGTTCTGTGTTGTCGGATATCGAAAAAAAATTGACGCAAGAAGATGTGATAAATAAGGAGATTTACTTCCTGACGGATAGACAAAAACATAATTGGAAAGATGTTGAAAAATTTAAGAATAAAATTCAGACAGATCTCTTTATCATTCCAATTCTAACTAAAAATAAAAAAAGCAATCTATCCGTTATTTCGGCAAATTTTGTCCCTAAAATTCTTACTGAAAAAGGTCGTTCTGAAATTCGCACAAATGTAAAAAATTTTTCTGATAAAAAAGTAAAAACCGCCATTATATCTTTATCTATCAACAATATCACGCAAGCAGAAAAAGCCATTTCACTTCGCCCATTTCAGACGAAACAGGTTGTTTTTGAATTTCAAAATCAAAACACTAAATTCCTTTTTGGAAATATAAATGTGAAAGATGACATTCTTCCCGATGATAATAATTTCTACTTTAATTTTTCTCAAATGGAGTTGCCCAAAATTGTAATTATTTCTGAAAAGAATCCGTCATTTCAATTTTCTACTGCTCTTGATTTGATTACTGAAAATAGTTGGCAAAAAATTTCTTCGCAAGAGATTTCAGATGAGATTATTGAGAAAAATAATCTCTTTATTTTTTTAGAATTGAATGAATTTTCTGAAAAATTGAAATATTTCTCAGAAAAAATTTTGAAAAGCGAAAAATCAATTTTTCTAATTCCAAATGAAAAGATGGCTGAAAATAATTTTTTGAAATTATGGCTTAATGAAAATGGGATAAAATTTTTGGATTTGTCAACGCAGAATTCAAAGATTAATTTTATCAACAAACTTCATCCGATTAGTGCAATTTTTAATAAAGAGATGTTCGAAAAAACAAGAATTAGAAATTTCTGGAACATTTCAGCAGATGATTTTACTTTGCTTTTTTCCAATAATTTTGATGCGCCAATTTTTCTGATAAAAGATAGATTTTTGGTTTCTACAATTGGCTTTGACGAAAATTGGAGTAATTTGATGTTTCAAACTACATTTCCCGTTTTGCTTTACAATATTGGAAATTATCTTGGTTGCAAAAAAGCAAAATTAAATAATTTCAGCACTGGAATTCCTTTTGAAATACCGAATTTTGGAAAGTTCGAATGTAGATTGCCAGACGGACAAACGATTCCAATTTTAGTCCAAAATGAGCAAAATAAATTTACTCAAACCGACCAGCAGGGACACTGTTTTTTAATCAAAAATGAGGAATTGCAAAAAGTATATTCATTTAATTCGCCAAGAGATGAGAGTGATCTCACAACTATTTCAGAAGAGAAAACCAAAGAATTAATGACAGAAATTCCGAAAATTCATTTCGTAAGTTCAGCAGATTGGAAGGAAAAGATTTTAACTTCACGCTACGGTTACGAATTTTGGAAAATTATACTTTGGATTGTTTTGGGATTGGCGGTTTTTGAAATGGTTCTTGCATATTCTGGTAAAAGTGGAAAATCTGATGAATAATCGAGATTTTCTAAATCCTGAAGTCGCCACAAAATTAGACAGATTTGAAATTCGTGCGCGGCTGATAGTTGAGGGATTTATAACAGGTTTGCACAAATCTCCGTATCATGGATTTAGTGTGGAATTTTTGGAACATCGAGAGTATTATCCCGGCGATCCGATTAAGCATATTGATTGGAAAGTGTTTGCGAAATCTGATAAATACTTTGTCAAAAAATTTGAGGAAGAGACAAATCTTAAAGCTAATATTCTGATTGATTGCAGCAAATCTATGGGATTTTCATCTCAGAAAGTGAACAAACTTGAATATAGCAAAACTCTTGCTGCGGCGTTGTCGTATCTTATGATAAGCCAGCAAGATGCGGTCGGCTTGCTCTCATTTTCTGAAAAAATACGAGATTATATTCCACCTCGTTCTGCGAAAACTCACCTCAATACAATTTTTCACAAATTGGATGAACTTTCTCCACAATCGACCACAAACACAACCGAAATTTTACATAATCTTGCTGAAAGAATAAAAAAGCGCGGTCTGATTATCCTGATTTCTGATCTTTGGGATGAGCCCGAAGAAATTATGATGGGCTTGCAACATTTTCGCCATCAAAAGCACGAGGTGATTCTTTTTCACATTTTGGACAAGCAAGAATTGAATTTCAAATACAACAAGAAGACGAGATTTATTGATATGGAAACTGGCGAGGAAATCATTACTCATCCGTGGGAAATAAAAAAAATGTATTTGAAAAAGATAGAAAAAATGCAGAAATTTTTTGCTGTCAAATGCCGCGATTCATATATTGATTATGTGCCGATAAACACGAACACTTCGTATGATAGGGCATTATTTGCATATCTAATTAAAAGACAGAAATTGTTGTAAAAAAAATGTGATGTGGCTAATTTAATAATTACTAATTGGTGAAATTATGCACAAATGAGAATGTTTGTATTACAATTAAATCTAAAATGGCAAAAACTGATTCCCAAATTTTAACTTTCCTTTATTAAAATTTTTCA
>JACNJR010000001.1 GCA_014382495.1 Candidatus Cloacimonadota bacterium
AAAAACAAAGGAGGCAAGATGAAAAAATTTATATTTTTTATCATAATTTTATTTTTTCTTATTGTTATAAAACTACAAGCAAGTTGGATTGGAATAGAAACAATATCTCCGCGAAAAAAAATGTTTTGGAGTTGTGATATAGGCATAACTATGCCAACTACACAACAATATATTTTGGGAATATATTATTATAACAAAAGAGCAAAATTCAATCCGCTTATTGGATTTAATTATGTTGGTTTTGACCTTAATAAAACAGGCAGATACGAAGATTATACATCAGTTTTTGGTACAGTAAACATATTTGATGACCGAGAAGATGGAGATGTTTACATAGATAAATGGGATGGATATGGTATTGCAAGTAGAGTAAGAATAGCAAAAGATGAAATAATAATTGGGTATAGTTTTTGCTTATTTGAGAGAAGTATTTTTCAGTCACTTTATGATCATTTAGAGATTCTTGGTAACAACGGTTATTATTATATTGATAGTCCAAAACCACAGGAAAAAGAAACCAATTTTTGGTATCAGATAAAATATAATGTTATTCTTTCAAGATATTTTTCACTTGGAATTGGTTTCTTAAGTAATCCTATTCTTTATTACAAAAATAGACAATTAAAAATTGATATTGGTTTTACATTTGTAAATTAAAATATGAGAAAAATAAATATCAAAAGAGAAAAAAACAGAATTGTTGAATTCATCAAAAAATATGTTCACAATGCTGGTTTCAAAAAAGGAATAATCGGCTTATCTGGCGGATTAGATTCATCTGTTGCGGCATATCTAACAGTAGAAGCACTTGGAAGGGAAAATCTCATTGGCGTTTTAATGCCATACAAAACTTCACAAAGTTTAGAAGATGGGAAATTGATTGCGGAAAAATTGGGAATAAAATATTACATCCGCGAAATCTCGCAAATGGTTGACCTTTATTTTGAAAAATATGAAAGTGATGCAAATAAACTTCGTCGCGGAAACCGAATGGCTCGCGAAAGAATGTGCATCTTATACGACATTTCCGCAAAAGAGAATGCACTTGTAATCGGAACTGGAAACAGGACCGAACTTTATCTCGGTTATGTTACACAATTTGGTGACTCTGCTTGTGCAATTGAGCCGCTTGGTCATCTCTACAAAACTGAGGTTTGGAAACTGGCAAAATTCTTAAATCTCCCTTCTGAAATTATCAATAAAACTCCAAGCGCAGATTTGTGGGATGGGCAGACAGACGAAGATGAACTTGGTATCAAATATGAAATTGCTGATGAGATCTTGTGTTATATTTTGGATGAAAAACTTGCTGATGAAAAAATCGTAAAAAAAGGATTTTCAAAAGAAGATATCAATCATATAAATAAGTTAATGAAAAAAAATAAATTCAAACGCAGAATGCCATTACTATTGAAATAAATTATGAAAAAATATATTGAAATTTTTGGACGAAAACGTTGCCAGATTTGCAAAAAGCATCTTGCTACACGAAAATGTAAGAAAATTAAAAGAGATATTTGCTTCCATTGTTGCAATCAAATTCGCATCAAAATGGAGTGTCCGACAGAATGCAAATTTGCACTCAAACAATCCACAAATAAACAGAAATTCATTTTGAATAATTATTCTGAATCAATTGCTGAACAGCAGGAATTAACAAATCTTCATCTAAAAAAATGGATTCAAACACAAAATTCACTTTTCAAAAATATGTCACCGCTTGAATTTTCAAAATCAGAAAATGGAAAAAACAAAATTAATCAATTTTTAGAAAAATATGAATCGAAGCTGAAATCAACGCTTAACTATGATTATGTTCGTGAAAAATTTGCAATTCCAATCAAGAAAAAATTCCAGCTTAATCACGAAGATATTTCTGAAAAATTTTTGAATTTAGTCATAACTTACGATTATGAGGAAAGTTGTGAAATGTTGGTAACTCATAAAATTTATGAAAATATTGAATTCCAGAAAAACTACATTAAACGAAATTTGCAAATCAAACCATTTAAGGCAATAAAGGAATTTGAGTTAATTCGTTCTGCGTTGAGCAAAGAGCAGGAACAGGCGATTGTTGAATTCGAAATAAATGGTAAATATCCGCTCTCAATTGTTTTGAAAAAAATTAATAATCGATGGAAAGTTTGGAAAAAGGTTTTCGCCGAATCTGAAATTGTGCTTTCTGAGAATGAGTTTATTCAGCGAGTTGCGTATAAATATGCGAAACAAAATTTTGATGGAGCATATTCCGAGCTAAAGAAAAATCTCAAAATATTTCCTGACTCTCCGGATTTGCATTATTATTTTGGAATTTATTATTCGACAAAAGGCGAAGTTGAAAAGGCAAAACAGCATTTTTTCAACGCGATGGAATTAGCCCCAAAATTCATAGAAGCAAAATATAATTATGCTTTTATCTTCCAGTCAGAAGGTAAGATGGAGAAAGCGAAAAAAATGTATGAGCAGATTCTCGAACAGAAAGAAGATGTGAAAACATTGAATAATTTGGCTGTGATTTATGAG
>JACNJR010000059.1 GCA_014382495.1 Candidatus Cloacimonadota bacterium
TAAAATTTACATTGAAAATGCTATCATTCTATCCTTCAACAGGAAATTCACTAATAAGTCCAGCCGAATATTGCAGAATAAGTGCGGCATCGTAAGATGAAATATTTTCATCGCCATTCACATCGCCAGCAGTTATTTGGTCTTCAGTCCAATCAAAAATGAGTCCTGCTGAATATTGCAAAGTAAGTGCCGCATCGTATGAAGAAACATTTTCATCGCCATTCACATCACCGTAAATTATACTGATATTATCTGCGGTATTAAAAGTGAAATTATAAATCAACGGCTCGGTCAAATCACCTTCGTTAAAAGTAAAATCAAAATTGAATCCGCTACAACTTCGCACATAAACAATAATGTGAATATTCAATGAAGCACCAGCTTCTAATTCGATTGGGGTTGCCCAATTCGGCATATAACAAGTGCCAACATCATTACAAGTACTCATATTCCAGCCAGTAGGCATATTTTCGTAAGTGTATAAAAATGTATAAGCTTGTGTTTCGCCACCAGTATTCGTAACTTCAATCCACTCAGATTCGTAATCGTAATCACCAACTTCGGCATAAGAATCGCCCACAATATCCAAATCGAATGGAATATTTACCACCAATTCTGCAAATAATGCAGATAACATTGTAACCATAAAAACTAAAATAACTACTTTTTTCATTTTCATCTCCTTGTTTTTTTATTAAAATCTCGTTGAAACTGTCAAACGCACTCCATCAAATGCGGCTTGATTTTGACAAATTCCATTTCGACAAATTTGCCCACCTTCTTCAGAACCGACAAACAATTTAATGCTGGAATGTTCCCAAACGGAAGCAATTAATTCCGCACCAACTTTTGGGGTGATTTCAGAAATTTCATCAAAATCGTGGAAATTATGCGATGCAATAATCGAAACTGAATAATCTCCAAAAGCAAAATCAGTTTGTAAAATTGGTTCGTATTCGGTTGTCTCTTCACCATAATTGTTTTTCAACTTCGTTTTGAAACTTGCTTTCAAAAGAATTGGAATTTCGTTAGCAATAAAATCATAAGAAATTGCAGGTTTCATCTCTTTTGACCAATAATAAACTGGATAATAAGTTTTATCGTCAAATCTTTCGAGTTGCGAATATTGTAATGTTAGTGAACTATTTTCAAAACTATGTAACCATTCGGCGTGAAAATCGCTTTGAGTAACAGTTTTATCAAATGACCAACCTTCCGCATAATTTACAATAAATTCGTTTTCAAAACTTGGATTGAAGTGGATTATTCCTTGAATTCCTTCTTCTTCGTAACCAAGATCTTGATGATTTCCATATTCAGCAATTGGTTGCTCTGAATAATTTACAGTTGGAAGTTCGCTAAATCTATCTACAAAATTTTGATAATTTTTGTAAACTGCTGTAAGTGTAAATTTATCGAAATAGGTCGTGAAATTTCCGTAAAGAGCACTTCCGTCAAAATCTTTGCTATTTTCGGCGTATTCGATTTTAGCGTCAAAAATGTTTTTTGAAATTTCCACTCTTTCGCCAAAAATATTTTTTGTGTTATACGAATCGGAATCTTCAAATTTCTCATTTAAACCGCTGAAACCGATTTTCAGAAAATCAGTAGGTTGGATTTCAATATCTAATCCTGAAACCAAATCATTATTGCTAATTCCATAAATTCCCGAAAAAGTAATTTCATTGAAAATAAAAGGAATACTCAAAATTTCTCCAATTGGACTAAATAGTTTATATAATTTTCTGGATAATTCGTCAGTTTTATCATCGCCACAAAAAGAAATAGAAATTTTGCAACCTTCGAGGTGGTTATCTTCGTCAAAATCAGTATTGTTGTAAGCGTTTAAAACAATTCCCGAGCCGAAAGCAGCTTCAAATGTTCCACCGCGAATGTAGAAATTATCAGTTTCAAATTCGAGATAACGCTCATCCCATTTGCTAATAAGTTTGTCGGAATCCAATTTTGTGTCTGGATAGAATTCATCATATTTTGGAAGTTCGGCGATATATTTCATCCCAAAACGAAAATTCTTGTAAGTGAGGTCAAACTTGAATTCATCTTCCATAAATTGATTGAGAGAATCTTTCACATCGCGGTAGATAAATTTTAATTCATTGCCTCCACTAATGGAGATATTTTCGCCAAAAATGTTGCAGACAATTACGATGAAAACGGTGATTAAAAAATATTTTTTCATTCAATTTCCCCATTTATTTCTGTTTGAAGTGAATCATTATTTTCCAATTCGATTAATTTGATAATTTGAGTTTCGATTTCTTTTTCATCACCTCTTTTGTAGCCGAGATGCGACCAAATAATTTCGCCATTTTTTGATATAATAAAAGTAAATGGCGGGACTTTCACATTATACAAATTCATCACTTTTTGGTCAGTATCAAAAACTATTTCGAAACTAAATTTTTTGGATTTTGCATAAGTTTTTGCTTTGGAAAGATGGCGTGCTTTATCGATATCAACTGCAATAACTTGAATGAAATCTTTATATTTTTTTTGCAATTTATCTAATTCTGGAAGCTCTTTTTTGCACGGAACGCACCAGTTTGCCCAAAAATCTAAAACTACTAATTTGTCTTTGTAAATGTCGGAAAGTTTAATCTTTTTCCCTTTTAAATTTTCCAATTCAAAATCGTGTGCTGTCGCAACTTTTGTGGAATCATTATTTGCAAATAAAAGAGTTCCATAAATTACGAAAAAGATAATTAAAACTTTTTTCATTTTTATCTCCTAATTTCAAAATCGTGAATTTGCGCATCGTAAATTTTACAAGTTTCAGAATTATACGATTCCTCTTTTGTCTGCACCCAAACAACGAGGATTGTATTCTCAAAATCTTCGATTTCATAATCAATTGTAAAATCTATTTCAGCAGAAGTTAAATCGAGTGTTTGCGTGGCAATTACAACATTATGCAATTCTTGTCCGTTTATTAGATATTCTAAATCGGAATGTTTTTCGATAATTGCGAGTTCAAGTTTTAAATCTTCAAGTTGTAATTCATCAAAATTATCGATGGTTGCAGAGCCGGAGATGGAACTTTCTGTGTCTACTTCAGCTAAATTGATGTGAATAATTTTTTCTGAATTGACGATTTGTTCACTATAAGTTGAATAACTATTTATGGCATCAGGATTACTAGTTACCGCAATATATTGTCCTTGAAAAACAACAGCTGGCGGTGAGCTAATATTTGGATAATATGTAACTAAATCATACCAATTTTCATCAATATCATATTCATTTGGATTTGGTCCATCAGAAACATAATCAAGATAGATAAATTGTCCGCCGTATTCGCGTTTTAATTCTGCTAATTTATTAGCTGCGGTGGGGCAACCTCCACAATCAGTATAAGTAGAATATTGTGCCAAAAGCATTGGTTTGTCCGGGTCGTAGGCGGGTGGAGCGTCAAATTGATTTCCATAAAATTTTAAATTATAATCTTCTGCAGAAATTAAATAATCTGAAAACGATTTAATTTTTTGAAATTCTGTTGAATCTGGTAAAATTCCCGAAAGAGTCCAATTAATCGAATAATCTTGATAATACTCATCGAGATTAGTTGTTAATGTGTTGTATCTATTTACATAATCTACAAAATTCGAGTTTACAGTTGCAAGCGTATCGCCATAATGTTTGTAATTTTCGTCGAAAAAACTTATAATTGAAAGGGTGTCCTTCGATGCAACAACATCTGTAAATTCGCCAAAAGTCGCTTCTATCTTCGCATTTTGGTAAATTTCGTGTTCAAATCTATCGCAACTTAAAAGTGCAAAAAGTAGCAAAAGTAAAACGATTACTTTTCTCATTATTTGTCTCCTAAATTTTTCGGCTCCAAAACGATGTAGGTTGGTAAGCCAATTATCTCAAAATAATCCAAAATCTCTTTTGTCGGCGAAGTTTTCATGTTTTCGGCTTGATATTTTACCAAAATGTAATTATCGAATTCTTTTATCACTTCTTCATCCTTAAAAGTAGTTGCATCCATCATCAAACAATTTTTACACCAAGTTGCCCAAAAATCGATTAACACTGGCTTATTTTCTTTTTTTGCTAATTTTAATCCTTCCGCAATTGAGTGATTCCAGTTCAATTCGGAAGTTTCGTGAGCATATTTTGAAATATCGGTTAGTTGATTATTTTTGAATATTTTAACTCCTGTATAAATGTAGAAAATCGCAATTACAAGAATTATTACTCCAAAAATAATCTTTACCCATTTCATCCAATTTCCAGGTTTTGGAAGGAATGAGAGACCGGCTCCAGCAAAAGGCCAAGGAATTGCCATTCCAACTCCGAGTAAGAACGGAAGTAATAATCCGGCAGAATTTCCGGCTGTGTAAAGTGATGTCGAATAAATTATGACAGAAATCAAAACGGGAGCAACACAGGCGCCTGCAAGCACTGCTGCTATAATTCCGAGAACAAAAACAGTGATAAATTTGCTCTTATTTTTTTTGCCAACTTTCCCACTTTGAAACTTGGAAAAATCGATGTGAATGATGTCGAACATTGCCAATGCTAAAGTTACGAAAATTCCGGCGATGATGATATTGAACCAAGGCGACGAATTTATCGTGCCAAACTGAGAACCGGTGAGGATGACAATGATTCCCAATAACCCGTAAGCTAACGCCATTCCCAAACCATACACACCGCCGATTAAAAATCCTTTTGCTTTCGATTCTGATTGGGTGCCGGCACCCAAAACTGCGATTGTGATTGGTACCATCGGCAAAACACAAGGTGTAAGATTAAGTGCAATTCCACCTAACAGTATTAAAAAAATAATAAGCCAAATGCTCATTCCATCAAATTTATTTGAGCTACTTGCACTCGGATTTTGGAGAAAATTTACAAAATTTTCACTATTTTGATAGCCGGTTTCTTTGCCGATAATTTCAAAATGAGCAACTGCTTTTTCGAAATGTATAAGATCAATTTTTGAATCAACTTTCAAAATTTCTGCATTTTTTTCTGTTTCAATAATTTTTGATGTTGCGAGAGACAAGTTAACTTCCACTTCTTCTGGAAATAGGCAAGTTCCAGATTCATCACAAACTTGATATCCGGCGATAATTTTTATTTTGGAAGAATCTGGTGCAAAATTTTTTTCAACTAAAAATCTTCTCGTCAAAGTAACTTGATTATGATAAAAGACCATTCCATCTTTATCTTTTTCACCATTCGGATAAATAGTTGGTTCGAATTTTAGCCCTTTAATTTTTTCTGCAAGTTCAATAAAAAAGAAATCTTTTTGGAGATTGATATGAAATCCAGGACGAATTTTGAATGTAATTTGCAATTCATTTTTCTGTCCAATTTCAATATTTTGCGGTTCGATTTTTCCAGAAACAGATACATCTTGTGCAAATATCTGAAACGCAAAAAGGACAAAAAATAAAGAAGTAAATATAATTTTTTTCGACATCAAATTATCTCCGAATTTTTTAATTTAACAATTCTTAAAATGAAGAATATTTTGCGTCAATAAAAAAAGAGCGGAAGAAAAAAAATCCGCTCTTAATTTTTTCAAAATGGATTAATACATTCCGCCCATTCCGCCCATTCCTCCGGCGGGCATTGGTGGCATCGGTTCTTCTTTTTTAGGAATATCAGAAATGATGCATTCGGTTGTGAGAAAAAGTCCGGCAATACTGCAAGCATTTTGAACGGCAGAACGAGTAACTTTGGCTGGGTCGATTACGCCATCGCGCATCAATTCTGTGTATTCTCTTTTCGCCGCATTGTATCCGATTTTGTGATTTTTTTCATTTTTTAATTTTTCGACAACAACATCGCCAGCGACTCCAGCATTTTTGGCAATTTGATAAATCGGTTTTTCAAGTGCAATTTTAAGTGTTTCGGCACCGATTTTTTCTTCATCTTCGAGTTTCAATTTATCGATAACTTTCGCTGCGTGAAGCAATGCGACTCCGCCGCCGATAACGATTCCTTCTTCAACTGCTGCACGTGTTGCTTGAAGTGCATCATCAACACGATGTTTTTTCTCTTTCATTTCAGTTTCGGTAGCTGCGCCAATGTTCAAAACCGCAACTCCGCCTGACAATTTTGCGAGACGCTCTTGCAATTTTTCTTTATCATAATCAGAAGTTGTATCATCGATTTGTCGTTTTATTCGCTGAATTCTTCCCGCGATATCTGCTTCGCAGCCTTTTCCTTCGCGAATTGTTGTGTTCTCCTTATCGACGATAATTTTATGAGCAACTCCTAAATCGTGGATTTTTGCATTCTCTAATTTCAAACCGACTTCTTCAGAAATGACAGTTCCACCGGTGAGCGTTGCAATGTCCTGAAGCATCTCTTTTCTTCTATCGCCAAAACCTGGAGTTTTTACGCTGCAAACATTCAAAGTACCTTTCAATTTGTTAACGATGAGTGTTGCAAGCGCTTCGCCTTCAACATCTTCCGCTAAAATTAGCATCGGTTTGCCAGTTTGCGAAACTTCCTGAAGAATCGGCAACAAATCTTTCATCACAGAAATTTTCTTATCAAGAAGCAGGATGTAAGCATTTTCCAATTCTGCGATCATTTTTTCAGGATCTGTAACGAAATATGGAGAGATATATCCTCTATCGAATTGCATACCTTCAACTTTTTCCAAATAAGTTTTCATTGTTTTTGATTCTTCGACATTGATGACACCTTCGTTTCCGACAACTTTCATAGCTTCCGCAATAAGTTTCCCAATTTCTGGGTCATTGTTTGCGGAAATAGTTGCAATTTGTTCAATTTCATCAGAAGTTTTTGTCGGCTTACTAATTTTTTTAATTTCATCAACAATCGCATCGCACGCTTTTGTGATACCGCGTTTCATAAACATTGGGTTAACGCCAGCCGTCACGTGTTTGAATCCTTCATTAATAATTGCTTGAGCAAGAAGAGTTGCTGTCGTCGTTCCATCGCCCGCCACATCGTGAGTTTTTGTCGCAACCTCTTTGACCATTTGAGCGCCCATATCTTCATACTTATTTTCAAGTTCAATTTCTTTTGCAATGGTTACGCCATCGTTTGTGATTGTCGGCGAACCAAAACTTTTTTCCAAAACTACATTACGACCACGAGGCCCGAGTGTTGTCTTCACGGCATTTGCTAAAGTGTCAACTCCATTCTTAAGCAACTCTCTAGCTTTATGCCCAAATTCTAACTGTTTTGCCATTTTTCCTCCAATTTTCCTTTCTTCATTTTTTATTTTATTTTGTGACAAAAAATTTTTCCTCATTTTTTATGTCAACAAAAATTTTAAATAAAGTATAATCCATAAAAAATAGTTGTCAAATTTTTTTTAGCACTCTATGGTTTGAAGTGCTATTTTTAAAAAACTTGAATACTTTTTTTGCATTTATATTTTTGGCAAAAATTTATCGAAAAGGATTTCAAATGAAAAAAATTGCAGTTGTCGGAATGGGAAGTTGGGGTACAACACTTGCAATTCTGCTTGCAGAGAAAGGATTTCCCGTAATCGGCTGGGAATGGGTAAAGGAATATGCTGACGCAATGCAGAAGGAAAATGAGAATAAATTATTTCTTCCAAATTGTCCATTTCCAAAAAATCTAAATGCAACAAATAATCTCGAGAAAGCGATATCTTTCGGAGAAATTATTGTTCTCGCGCTACCTTCACATGCTGTCAGAAATATAATCTCAAAAGTAAAATCTAAATTGGGTGTGAAAAAAATTATTAGTTTGACAAAAGGAATTGAAGTTGAAACTTTGATGAGAATTTCTGAAATTTTAATTGACGAAGTCGGAATTTCTACCAAAAATTTTGCTGCTTTATCTGGTCCAACTCATGCCGAAGAAGTTAGCAAAAAATTACCAGCAACTATCGTGGCTGCTTCTACTTCTGAAAAATTTGCAGTTGAAGTTCAGAACATTTTTATGACAAATTATTTCAGAGTTTACACAAGTTCAGATTTGATTGGCGTAGAAATGGGCGCTGCGTTGAAAAATGTCATCGCAATCGGTGCTGGAATTGCTGATGGAATGAATTTAGGCGACAATTCAAAAGCGGCTTTAATTACTCGTGGATTGCGCGAGATAACTCGTCTTGGCGTAAAATGTGGAGCGAATCCTCATACATTTTCTGGAGTTTCTGGAATTGGAGATCTGATTGTAACTTGCGGAAGCAAGCATAGCAGAAATAGATTTGTCGGAGAACAGCTCGCAAAAGGAAAATCACTCAAAGAAATTATTGATAATATGAAAATGGTTGCCGAAGGTGTGAAAACCACGAAAGCAGCTTATCATCTCGCACAAAAAATGAATGTCGAAATGCCAATTACAAATCAAATTTATAAAATTCTTTTTGAAGAACTCTCTCCAAAAATCGGGTTGAAAAACCTGATGACACGCTCAGCAAAAACTGAAGATGAATTTTAAGAAACAAATTGTTCTTGGTATTTAATATTTGGATTTTGAAATTTGATATTTGACATTTAAGGATTTTATGAATATTCCATATTTCGGTGAAATTCTTTCCCTGCTTTGTGCAATTTTTTGGGCTTCTGCAGTCATTCTTTTTCGCAAAAGTGGCGAATTCACAAAGCCGTTTGCATTAAATCTCTACAAAAACACATTAGCATCAATTCTGTTTATTGTTACTTCGCTTTTGTTGGGTCAATCTATTCTACTTTCCGCACCTTCGCGGGATTACTTGCTGCTTATTATTAGTGGATTTTTGGGAATTGCAATAGCAGATACAATTTATTTTATGAGTTTGAATATGCTCGGAGCTGGACTCTCTTCGATTGTAAATTGTCTTTTCAATCCAATAGTAATCGTGCTTTCTTACTTTTTTCTTAACGAACATTTAAGTTTAGTCCAATTTCTTGGTGCATTTATAATTCTTTCAGCAATTCTGATCTCCAGTTTGAAACTGCCACATCACACAATTTCTAAAAAAAATCTCATTCTTGGAATAATTCTCGGATTTATTTCTATAACTTGCACGGCAACTTCTATCGTAATGGTTAAGCCAATGTTGCAAACTTCATCGTTTCTTTGGGTAACTGAAATAAGATTGATTTCTGGTTCGATTATAATGGCAATTATTGCATTATTTCTTCCTCAAAAGCGACAGATACTGCGAACTTTTCGTCCTTCAAAAAATTGGAAATTTCTCCTTCCCGGCTCTATTTTGGGCGGATATTTCGCAATGATGATTTGGGTTGCTGGAATAAAATTTACAAAGGCAAGTATTGCTACGGCTATCAATCAGACGAGTGTGATATTTGTCTTTATTTTTGCTGCGATTTTTTTAAAGGAAAAATTTACAGTGCGACGATTTGTTGGGCTAATAATGGCATTTTTAGGTATTTTGCTGATTACACTTGGATGAAATTTTTATTTATAACCCATCACTATTTTCATCCTCCTGAACATCGTCTTGCCAATTTTCTTCTATCCGTTTTTTCAATATTTTCTTCCGCAAATACGCAACAAAAACCAGCATCGGAATGATAAACCAAAACAGGCCAAAACCAGAATAGAAAACTGTCAAAATCGCATGAGATTTTATAGATTTTTCTACTCTAAATAGAAATTCACTTAAAGAAATTTTATAAACTTTTAAAAATGTTTTTCCGAAATTTTGAGAATTTTGTAATTTATCTAGAAATTCTTGAAATTGCTTTTTTGAAAATCTACTAATCAGATATTTCGTCGTATAATAACTTTGTAGATAAAAAATCTCGCGTTTTTTCTTAAATTGCGGATAATTGAAATTGTAAGAATTAAGTTCCAAAGTATTTCCTTGCAGAGCTTCTTTCACAAAAATAAATTCCTTTCGAATATTCCATTGGTTCGCAAAATATTGTGCAAATCCCTCATCAAACCAGAGCGGAATTGCTACATTTGATGCGATATTATGCAGTAAAATATGATTATATTCGTGCGTTAAAACCTGATAAAAATTAGAATTTATCTGCATATTTTTTGGATTACGAATTACTATTAATTTTTTTTTCGGAACTGCAAATGCCTCGCTTCGTTCTGGAAAAACTTTGTATTTTTTAACATAATTTTCGTAATCATTTTGGTTAAGGCATAAAATCAGATGAATCTTCACGCCAACTGGCGTATAAAATCCAACTTCTCGATTAACCGATTCTGTTAATTCATAAAATCTTGAAAGGATTTGTTCGGCAATTTTTCTATCGTTTTGATGAAAAGTGATGAATAAATCGCTATTTGAAAGCATTTCTGATTGGAGCAAATTTACAAAAACAAGAAGAAAAAAGAGAATAATAATTTTTTTGTAGAAATTTTGAAAATTCATAAACAGGAAAAAAAACTTGCCAAAAATTCTGTCCATAATTTTTTTTGCCTTATTATGAAAAAATTGCTCCTTCAATTTATTTGTTGTTTAATAATTTTGGTGATTTTGTCTCTTTGTGGCAAAGCATTTGCGGGGGAAGATTGCCCGTATGGAGAAAAAAATTGTATCTATCCTGGCAAATGTCCAGCATATACAGATACCAATCAGGACAGCATTTGCGTCCACTCACAACCTGCTCCAGAAACTAAATCGGAAGTTTCAGAAACAGAAAATCTTTACACCGCTAACAACCAAGATACTATTTACAACCTTTCACAATCTACTTCAGAAAATAATATAAATATTTCAGAAGGAAAAAAATCTGAAGAATTCGTTACCAAAATAAGATATCACCTCATTTCGATTGTAGTAATCTCAATTATCCTTTATCTTTTTTCTTCAATCCTTTCGAAGAAGAAAATTATTAGGTTAGCAATTCATCGAAAAATATGGAATTTAATGCTTCTAATCAGTTTCTTCATCTCTTCAATTTTTGGAATTTTGCTAATTTTCCAAATAAATTTTGGCACAAGATTTTCTTTACCATTTCATTTACTTTTTTGGCATGCTGAAATTGGAATTGTTGCTTTTATCATTGGAATTTTTCATATAATCTGGCATTGGAAATACTTTAAAACTTATTTCTCACGAAATACACAAAAAGAAATATGATTATTATTAAATTTTCTGAAATTAGAATTTTGACAAAAAGTTGACATACTTTTTGAAATTATAATCTAATCATTAAAAAGATAAAAAAAAATTAAGGAGAACTGATGAAAAAAGAATCAAAGAAATTTATGGAGACATTGTTGACCTTTCCATCGCCGTCTGGATACGAAGAAAAAGTTCGTAAAATCTGGTATGATGAGATGAAAAAACATTCCGATATGGTAAAAACCGATGTTCACGGAAACGCGATTGCTTCAGTAAATCCGAAAAAATCTCCTCGAATTATGCTTGCAGGTCATATGGATGAACTTGGATTTCAGGTAAAATATATTGATGATAAAGGATTTATTTATTTCAGCTGTTTAGGTGGATTTGATATCGGAATTATTCCAGGAAGAAAAGTTCGAATTCATACAAAAAAAGGAGACATTCTTGGAATTCTTGGGAAAAAAGCAATTCATCTTTTTGAAAAAGAAGATAGAGAAAAAGTCCCTAAATCGCATCAACTTTATATCGATATTGGTGCAAAAAACAAAAAGGAGACTGAAAAATTTATCGAACTTGGTGACCCAATAACTTACGATCCAAATTTTGAAGAGATGCGGAATGGACTTATTGTGTCGCGTGCTTTTGATGACAAAATCGGAGCATTCATTGTCGCCGAAGTTATGAAGAATGTTTATCAGAAAAAGAATGTTTTTAATGCTTCATTGTTCAGCGTTGCAACAGTTCAAGAGGAAGTAGGTTTGCGTGGAGCGAAAACTTCTGCGTTCGGGATAAATCCTGATATCGGAATTGCGATTGATGTAACTCACGGAACAGACACGCCAGATGTTGATGCAAAAAAAATTGGTGAAGTCAAACTTGG
>JACNJR010000019.1 GCA_014382495.1 Candidatus Cloacimonadota bacterium
AAGGCTAACAATAATAACTAGACGAACCTGAGCCCTGAGCTGGATGTTCCCAATATTTCATAACTTGTGCCATCGCAACGGCAACACAGCCAGCATAAACATATCCGCCAGGTCCCGAACCGTCCGATGGACAATATGTATTCCAAGAATAATCTTGATTCCAATTTGCTGATATGAGCGGCGAAACATCTCGCAAATCTCGTATCTTTTCAAAATTTTCAGATTTGACACTCAATCTTTTCCATTCATCGCTAACCCATTCTGCAGCAGATGCACTTCCATCTTTTGCATAAATTATCTGTTTTTTAAAACTATTCAGCATTGCATCAAATTGCGGTGGATGATTTTCAGATGTAAAATGTTGTTCAAAACAATATCCCAAAATCGGCACAATTGCGTCATCGGCCGCTACCATTACATATGCGTCCTGTTCAAAATTGAAAATATAATAAAGATTTATCGATTTTTCCTTTTCAATTTGAACATCAAAAATTTCGTAGTTTGAGATATCTCCTCTTTCGATAAACCAATTTGTGGCAACCTGTTTTGCTTGTTCGATGTTGACAGAATTTGCAGACAGAATCAGCGCTGCAAACAGAAATAATGTAATTAGAATTTTTTTCATTTTTTTATTCTCCTTTCATTTTTATTTATTTTCAACTGGAAATTCATCGATAATTCCAGCAGAATATTGTAAAATTAATGCAGCATCAAATGCTTGAATTTCTCCATTTACATCAACATCTGCAGCAATGATCTGCCATTCTTCAAATTCAATTATATCTGCTGAATATTGAAGTGTCAATGCGGCATCGTAAGAAGTGACATTAGCATCGCCATTCACATCTCCATGCTGAATTGGATTTTCTTCAAAATTAAAATCAAGATTTATCGTCTCATTTTCTTCAATTTCAATCGATTCTGAAATGTCGTCATTTTCGGGAGCAGATGCGACTATTTCGTAATTTCCTGCTTTTAGTTGTAAAGAATAATTTCCATTCAAATCTGGATGTGAAATATAATTTTCTGCTTTAAGAACAACATTCGAGATATCGCTATCGATTTGCACATTTCCGTAAACCGTTCCAAAATTCTGTGAAATAATAATCGGTTCAATACAGAAATTGAAGTCAAAAATTTCAGGATTAAGTTCAATCCAACTTATTGTTCTGATAAATGCCCCTTTACCTTGAATTCGTGGTCCTTGATCGTGAAAAACTATATCCGCTGTCTCTGAAAGAATTTTGTAACCGACATAATAATCGGAAGTTGCATCAATTGTAAAGTAATCATCAAAGGCAATTTCTAACCATTCGCCATCTGTAAAATCGGTCAATTCCTTTTCGGAAAGAAGATCATTTTCTTTCCAAATTTGAATATAAATTTCTCCATCAGCAGAATTTATTGGTGATTTAAATCTAACTTTTGCAAAAATATCATCAGAAAAATTTTCAAGTTCGTCATTCGTAAGAAGCACGGCGCAAGTTAGGTAATAATCTTGAATTAGATGAAATTCTTCATCTGAATGTCCCGCATAAGATAATGCAAGATTCCCACTATATTCCGCTAAATCAAAATCGATTGTCTGATTTTCCAAAGTGATAGTAACATTTTTCATCTCAAAATAATTTCCGCCCAAACTCGCAGTTGCAATATAATCGCCAGGCAGAACATCTGAGATAGAAAAATATCCTGCTGAATTCGCTTCTGCGGAATGCATTCTTTCGTCATTCTGATAAAGCGAGATATTGCATCCACTTGGATTGATTGGAGCAGAAACGATGCCTGTAATCGCATCAAAATTGCCTAAATTAAATTGGATAAAGTCATTGCTCTCATCAAGATACACTTCCTGTGAATCGTAATAAATCCTGTCCAGAACGGCCGTTGCAGTATATTGTCCTGTCAGAACAGCGGGGAATTCGAAATTTCCATTTGCGTTTTCCACATAACATTCATAATATTTTTCGCCCTCTAATGTGATGAATGTTCCGACGGGAGAGACATCGCTGATATTGACATTACCTTGAACATAAATTGGAGCTAGTCCGCCTTCAATATTCATTACAGCACCGCCGATGATGCTATAATTAGCCGGCATTCCTTCTGGCAGAAAATACCAACAAGTGTTGTTTGAAGTTCCCCAACCGTAATTCAGATGGTAATAATCGTCGGTATTATATCCGTCGCAAATGATGGCGTGACCATTATTCCAGCCAGATGTATAGATAGACATTTCCGCAGGTCGCATATTTATCATCTCGTTGCTCAATTGAGTGTAAAAATAACTACCATTATTATCTTCCCATTCGGCACTTTCGTAATCGAATTTATTTTGAAGTGCAGTTGCGACTTCTTCAGTCCAAGCACCAGAGCCGGTAGAACTATACCACATTTCGACGGAAACTCCACAAGCAAATGATAGTGCTGCTTTATCATCATTTGTCAAATCGCTTCCACTGCTATAATGATTTCCCAAATCGACCAGATAATCGTTCAATTCTGGAAAGGATGGAAAATCGCGATCTTCATAATGATTATCGATATCAATTCCATTTTGCGAATAATCGTCATTATCATCGTTGAAACTAACCGAGCCAATATACTTGTGAAAATCGATTATCATTGCCATTGCTGTCGCAACACATCCGACAACTGAACGCTCGTCGCTATTATCAATTGGACAAAAACTGTTGTAAACTCCTGATTGATTCCATTGTGTCTCGACCCATCCATCTGTCGGCGTTGAACCAGCAGCTGGCCACTGCTGAAAATCTCTTTTCGAAAATTGATTGCTAATATAATCATTCCAAATTTTATGATTTTTCTCCGCAGCAGTTCTATTCTCTTTGAAATAATCCAATCTCAAAGCCACATCTTTTTTCAACATAAAATAAATCAAATTTTTCTCTTCTAATTCGAGATTATTCCGAAATGAATACGCCAAAATTGGGAAGATATCAGAATTTGCTGAAATTGCGACAAATCCTTGAGGTTGAAGTGCTGCGAAATAAAATAAATTTTCGGTATTTGTTTTGATTATTGAAATTTCAGAAATGAGATATTTGTTAGATTTTTCTCTGTAAATAAGAAAATTTTGGGCAACTTTTTCTGCACTATTTTCGGAAATTGGTTTGGCAGAAATCTGAAAAGTGAACAGAATGATTAGAATAGAGCAGATTATAATCTTTTTCATAAACGGTATATCCTTTTATTAAATTTTTGTTTATTCAAAAAATTTTGAGCAAACTTGTCAAGTAAAAAATAAAAATAATTAGTTTTTTTTATTTTCAATATTAAATTTTCAATTTCTTTCCTAAAAATAATATTAACAACATTTGGAATGTTGTTTGGAACTTACATTTTTGTCATTCCCAACGAAAGCGGGAATCCATTTCTCAATAACAAGCGAAAAGTTCTTCGTCGGTTGGCTGCTCGTTTTTGCACTCAAAATAAAATATTAGAAAATATGAATGAAACAAGATTGCAAATCTTGTTATGATGGTTAATAATATTAGTTTGTGTGTTATTCGAAGAATCTGCTTTTGAATGATTTGATATTTGAAATTTGGATTTTGTCCGCCAGCTGGCGGATTATTTAATATCTCCGCATTCCTCTTCCTCTGCCTATTTTTGAATTCTCTTTTTCATTCTTAGAAACTGGCTTTTTCCCCTCTTTTAGCGAAATCGTGTCGCCAACTTCTATCGGTTCAATTATCTCAACATTCTCAAAATCATTTATTCCAACTTTCACAATTTCAGGTGTTAGTAAAGTATCCGAAACAACTTTATACACAAGATTATTTCCGTCATCATCTTTGAAAATTGCCTGAATCGGAACTGTAATGATATTTTTTCTTGTTTTCCCGATAATTGTCACATTTGCACTCATTCCCGGCTTGAGATTTGCGTCCAGATTTTCAATTGAAATTTTTATATCAAAGACGCGAATATTATTATTTCCAATCTTTGCCATCGGCGCGATATGAGTTATTTTTCCTTTATATTTTTTATCAGGAAATGCGTCAATAGAGATATCAACTGGCTTGTCTAAAGAGATTTTTCCAATATCGATTTCGTTTATTTCAGTTAAAATTATCATTTGCGAAAGGTCGGCAATTGTAAGCAGAACTGTCCCGCCAGAATATGACTCGCTTGAAACGACCATCTCGCCTTCTTCAACATTTTTGCTGATAATCGTTCCGCAAACAGGCGCACTGATTTTCAGTTTCTCTCCTGTAATTCCGATTTCTTGAATTAAATTATACTGCTCCAACGCGGATTCATAATTGATTTCTGCAAGATTGAGTGCATCTTGAGTATTCTGCCAATCATCAGACGAGATAAAATTTTTCTCAAAAAGCTCCTTGTCGGAATTGTAATTTCTTTTTGCGGTTTCCAATTCAATTTCAGCATTTTGAAAATTACTTTTTATTCTCGATAAAGTTTGTGCTTGCTGCATATCTGGCTCGATTTCGGCTATAACATCATCTTTTGCGATATATTCGCCTTCTTCAACATACATTTTCTGTATTCTTCCGCTAATTTTCGATTTGATTTTTACCTCTTTTATTGGCTTGATTTCTCCAATCTCTTCAAGGATAATTGAGATATTTCCAAACGCTGCAACAGCTGTTGGAATTTCCTCTAAACCTTGTTCTGAGACATCTTTCCTTTTGCCAAAAATTGATAAAACGACAATAACAACAATAATTATTCCGACTATGAATATTATAAATTTTTTCATTTTATACCTTTTAATATTTTTTTAAAATTTTGGAATTGCAAATCAAATTTAATTTTTCTTGAATCAAAATCAGGTTGTAATATTCGCTAATTTTATCGGTTTTACTTTTCAGTAAATTTTTTTTCGCATCTTCAAATTCGATGAAATTTGCCTTGCCCAATTTATATTTTTCATTTACAAGATTGAAATTTAGTTCTTCCAAATCGAGCTGCATTTTTGCCAATTTCAAACTCTCTTTAGATTGCCGAAAATCTGACAAAAGCAATTCAAAATTTTGTTTTTGATCCTTTTTTATGTTATCAAAAGTTAATTTGCTTTGCTTGAAAGCATATTTGCTCGAAAGATTTTTCGGAAGATTTGTAAGTGGATTGAAAAGTGGATATGAAAGCGAAAGAGTGTATTGCAATTGCGAAGAATTTTTATCAAAGTCAAAAATGCTTTTCTCTTTCCAAGCAAGGTCTTTGCTGACTGAAAACGAAAGTGTCGGCAGAAAATCGAGCTTATTTTGTGTGTAATCTAATTTTGATTGCAGAAAATCTTCTTTCGCAGAACTGATTTCTAAATCGTTTTTTTGCGAATATGAAAAGTCATTTGGATTTCGGAATTCATAATCAAATTTTGCGAATTCATAATTTTCATTATAATTCAGATTTATCAGAAAACACAAATTCAAAACACTTCTTTCAAGTTCATTTTTTGCTTTATTTGAATCGATTTTTGCACGCGAAAGATTTATCTCAACCTGTTTTTTATTGATTTCAGAAACCTTTCCGTGCGAGAAAAGAATTTTGGTCTCTTCGAGATTTTTTCTGGGAATTTCTACTTCTAATTTTGCAACTTCAAACTCCTCTTTATTTTCCAAAATATTCAGATAATATTGAACAACAGTGTAAACTAAATCCCTTTTTGCAATCTCAAAATTTATTTCATTTTTTCGCAGAGATGACAGATTATTTTTGATAGAGAAATATCGACTTTCATTACTTGAAACTGATTCCGAAATTGAAACAGACCCAGATTTTTCAGAACTATTATCTGTTTCTATTTTTGAAATATTATAACTTGCAGAAGGGAGAAAATCCAAATAAGACGAATACAAATTCTGTTTTGCAACTCGCAAGGAATATTTTTGTGAGTTCAAATCATAAGAATTTTCCAAGCCAATTTCGATTACTTCGTGAATATCAAAAGTTTCACCAAACAATTTGAAGGCAAAAAGAATAAGAAAAATATAGATTAATTTTTTCATAAATGATTTTCCTTTTTAGAAAATTAGGGTAAAAATCAAATTAAAAATTCCGAAGAGCAATCCGACAATCCCGCCGATAATAAAAAGCGGTTTTGTGAGGAAGAGTTTTGTTTTTACTTCGATGAATTCTATGTTTTTTTCAGAAAATATGGCAAAGATTTTCTCTTTTAATTTATATCTTTTAGCAAGATTTGGTGCGAAATTGCTGAAAAATTCTTTAGATAAATAGTAGCAAATTTCAAATATAAATGACAAAATTGGGTCAGAAATGAATTTTGGAAGTAGTTTGAACCATCGGTTTTTTCTAATTTTTTCGCTGCTTTTTTCTGAAAAATCGAGAGAGATTTCTTGCAATTTGGAATCTTCAAATTTATCTTTATTACATTCGAGGTATATTTCAAATTGTTTTGAAATGTAGTTTGCTAACTTGTTTTTTAGAATGTAAAAAATTCCTTGCGGGAGATTTATAAAGAGAATTTTTCTTCTTTTTTTAGGATGAAAAAGTAGCAAAAGTAGGGAATAAAATAAGCAAATTCCGATTAGGATATTGAAAAAAAAGGTCAAAATAATAAAATACCATTGCATCAGAAACTCCTTCCGACTCCGCCGCCACCGCTGAGTCCGCCGCCGAATCCGCCGAAACCACCAAACCCGCTTGAGCCTCCGCTCCAGCCGCCACCAAATCCACTTAAAAGCAACAATGGAAACAATCCGATTCTTCCGCTAAGAATAAGCAAAATGAAGAACAGTCCAAAAATGAGTTTGACAACACTTCTTCCGGTAGATTTCGGGGATTGCTGAATATTTGATACTCCAGTTAATTTCACATTAAAATGCTTTGCAGAAATTCCGGCTAAGACATATATGCCATTTTTTATTGCGGAATTGAAATCATCTTTTTGCAAAAATGGAACGATATATTGGTCAGCGATTTGGCCACAAAGTCCATCCGGTAAGAAGCCCTCTGCTCCATAGCCGGTTTCGATTTTCATTTCTCTCTCTTTGACAGCGATGAGTAAAAGGACACCTTCGTCGTTTTCGTTTCCGATCCCCCAATTTTCATAAAGTTTGTTTGCATAAGTGTAAAGATCTTCACCTTGCATATCTGGCACAACTGCTACTGCAAGTTCAAAGCCGGTTTTTTGTTTTAATTCATTTGAAAGATTATTTGCATTTCTTAAAGTTTTGGCAGAAATCACGCCAGCAAAGTCATTTATGAAATTTGCGGATTTTGGGTAAATCACTTCGGAATTCAAAAAAGAAAATGCAAAAAACAGCACGAATAGAATGAGGATAATTTCTCTATTTTTTTTCATAGAATGAAATTGCGAATGTTTACACATCAATCAAATGTCCCATCTTATTTTTCTTAGTTTTCAGATATTTTATATTTTCCTTTTGTGGTTTGACATTTATCGAAATTCTTTCAAGAATCTCAATTCCATAACCGTTCAAGCCGACAATTTTTTTGGGATTATTTGTCAAAATTCTAATTGTAGAAAGTCCTAATTCTTTCAGAATTTGCGCTCCGAGACCGTAATCTCTTAAATCTTTTTTGAAGCCAAGCTCTTCATTTGCTTCAACGGTATCTTTGCCTTCATCCTGAAGACAATACGCTTTGATTTTATTGATAAGACCGATTCCACGTCCTTCCTGATGCATATAGACGAGTACGCCGAGACCTTCTTTTTCAATCATTATCAGAGATTTTTCCAGCTGGTCACCACAATCACAACGAAGAGAATGAAAAGTGTCACCTGTCAGGCATTTTGAATGCACTCTGACGAGAACATTCTTTTTGCCAGCAACATCACCTTTTACAAGTGCAATATGATATTCACTGGTAATTGGACTTTCATAACCGATTATTCTGAAGTGCCCAAATTTTGTCGGCAAATCTGCTTCCGTAACACGAAAAATCAGTTGCTCTTTTTTCTGACGATATTCTATTAAATCCCGAATTGTGATAATTGACAGATTATGTTTTTCAGAAAAGATTTTCAAGTCATCCAAGCGTGCCATCTCTCCATTATCTTTTATGATTTCGCATAGAATTCCAATCGGACGCAAACCCGCGATTTTTGTCAAATCCACTGCAGCTTCTGTGTGACCGGCTCTTTTCAACACACCACCAGGTTGCGCCTTAAGTGGAAAAATGTGACCTGGTTTCCGCAAATTTCCTGGCTTTGAATTTGAATCTGCCAAAACTTTGATTGTTTCCGCCCTATCAAAAGCAGAAATTCCTGTTGTCGTATTCTTTTTTGCGTCCACAGAAATTGTGAATTGCGTCTGATGGCTTTCGGTATTTTCTGAAGTCATCAATGCAAGATGCAGCCGCTGCAAATCTTCCTCAATCATTGGAGTGCAAATCAATCCGCGACCATTTTTTATCATAAAATTTATACTTTCAGGAGTTACTTTTTCTGCCGCCATTATGAGGTCGCCTTCATTTTCACGCTTCTCATCATCAACGACAATAATCATTTTGCCGTTTTTCATCTGTCCAGCAGCAGTTTTTATATTTGTAAAAATTTTATTTTTCAAAATTATGCCTCTCATCTATTTTTTACAAAATATTCAATGCTGCGATTATAAGTTTTTTCTTCGCTTTCGGTAAAATAGCAGGCAGGAAGTTCGCCTCTTTTTCTGTGATAAGCGATACATTCGCAGCATATTCCTTTCTTTTCGCAAGGATATGTACAATTGCAATCCGCTTTATTCTCGTCAACTTTACATTTCATAATTTTCCTCAATAATTAATTTATAAAATTCCAATGAATTTGCAAATATGTGCCCTGATTATTAATTTTATTTGCTTCATCCAAAAAATAATTTTGATTAAGAAGATTTTTCCGAAGAAGAGAAATTCTAAACCTGCTAATCTGAAATCCAAATTCAAAATCAAAGAAAATCTCGTTTTCTTTTTTATCCAAACTTTCATCATAAAAATCTTTCAAATACGAGAGCGACAACTTCGAAAAAATGAAATTATTATGCTTCAAATCTTTTTCTACTTTCCATAAAATTTTCATTAAAATATTTGGACGATACGCAAATATCTCTGTATTTTTTGTAAAGTTAAAATTTAATTGCAACTCATTTTGTGTGGAAAGAAAATCATATTTTCCATTTCCAAGAATGCTAATTCCGTAAGAATTATATTCATCTTCATTTTCAATTTGTTGAATAAATGGATTTATTTTAAACTTCAATTTTTCTGAATGATAATCCAATATCAAATCTGCAAAACTCACCTCAATATTTTTATACAAAAAAGATGAAGAATCAAAATAAGAAATTGGATATTTTTTATCTTTTATTCCAATTTGGAATTCGGAATTCAGCCGATTATTAATTGGGATTTCTAACGAAATTCTGGGATAGTAAAAAATTGTGTCTTGTAAATCCGAATAAAAAATCTCATGCCAAATTTGCACAGAATAAAAATCTGCAAAAAAGCCGGGCGACTTCATTTTATATTTAAAATAATAATCTTTTACATTTTCTGAAATATTAGATTGAGCATAATCATAATCAGTAAAATCTGCTTTCAGCGAAATATCAGTTTCATAATTTTCAAAAGGAAAATGAAAGTGTAAATTTGTCTGATTTTGAGAAAATTTGTTATCTCCAGAAATATTTTCCAAGCCATCTTGATGCAGATACGAAAGGTTGATAAAATCGTTAAAAAGTGAAATATTTGCAATTTGTGAATGCAAAACAAATTTTCTTAAATTTTGTGTTTGATGTGTTTGATTAGAAAAATCAAAGTTATCATTTTTTGAGAATAATTTCAGAAAATGAAAATTAATTTTATGAGAGAGAATTTTTTTCTCAATTTGAAAAATCAGATTATCAAAATAATTTTTGCCTGAAAATCCGCTATTTTTTCCGCTATGAAGAAACAATTTCACATCACAAAAATCATAAAAATTATTCTTCTGAAAACCCAAATAACGATTTTCATAGTTATGTGAACCTGAAGAAAATTGTGCTGTTGTCATAGTTGGCTCAAAATCAAATTTATTTGCCAAAAGATAAATCTCTTCCGAAATGTCATTATCAAAATTGTAATAATTTGCCAGACGAAGCAGGTCTGAATTTCGGAAAAAATGATTATTGAAATCTAATTGAAAAATTGAAAATTTGTGCGGTTGAAATGGAGGAATTAAAAAATTATTTCCAGATTGATAAACAGAACGAGTTGGAAAAAGTTTTTTATCGAAACTACAAAATGAATTTTCCATTTTCAAAACTTTTTGCTCAATTTCTTCCAAAGAAAATCTCTTTTGATATGGATATTCTTCAACTCTTTCTGCTTGATTTAAAGTATCAATGCGAATAGAGTCAACGAAAATCGAATCAGAATTTTCAGTTTCAAATGCAATTATTTGAGCGAAAATAAAAATTAGAATTATTGAAATTAAAAATTTTTTCATAGCCATTTATTTTTTTTATACCAATTATAAGTTTTTTCAATTGCCTCATCAAGAGAAAATTTTAGATTGAAATTCAGAATTTTTTCAGATTTTTCTGAACTGCAAATCCAATATTTTTCTCTCATTTCTTTTGCCTTTTGAAAATTTAATGTAAACTGATTTTTGCAGAAAAATTTGAGCATCTCATTGAAAATTGCAAGTTTGAAAATCGAAATTATCGGAATATTTATTTTGATAGATTTTTTCTGCATAGCTTTTTCGATACTTTTGATGAAATCTTTTTGCGAATAGATTTTTCCATCGCAAGCAAAAAATGTCTGAAAATTTGCTTTTGGGTTTTCAGCAGATTTTATTATCAAATCTGTTAAATCATCAATAAAAATCAAGCTAAAAAATTTTTCTCCAAATCCTACCAACGGTGCAATTCCCTTTTTTATTAGTTTGAAATAAATGAGAAAATCTTTGTCATATGGTCCAAAAACGCCAGAAGGTCGAATGATAGTCCAAGGAATTTTGCAATTATCCTTGATAAAATTTTCTGCGGCAAGTTTGCTTTTTCCGTAATGTGAAATGGGATTTTCAGTATCTTTCTCAGTTTTTGGAATTTTGGTTTTACAAGGACCGGCTGCAGATTGCGAACTTACAAAAATAAATTTTTTTAAATTAGAATTTTTCAAAACAGAAATCAAAATTTTTGTACGCTCAAGATTTGCTTCGAAATATTTTCTCTTGTTTTTTGCTTTCACTTTTGCAGCTAAATGGAAAATATAATCTTGATTTTCAAATAAAATTTTATCATTTATTTCATTCCAACAGATAAATTTTACCGGCAAATTCTTCAGAGTTTCTACATTTGAAGTTTTTCTGACAAGGCAGGTTACATCATAATGTTTGGCAATCAATGCTTTTACTAGATTGCATCCGATAAATCCATTTGCTCCTGTAACAATTGCTTTTTGTTTCATTTTATCTTTAACAAAATAACAGAAATATTTTGTCAATTGAAATAAAAAATAATTGAATTTTTTTAAGAAAATTTACCTCCAAAAATCAAAATTATAAATTTACTTATGAATTTTTTTTGAATAAAATAAAAAAAATTTGACAAGAATTTTTTGAGCCATAAAAATTGTCCTAAATAAAAATGTTTAATAAAATTAATGGACAAAAGAAGTATCTCAAATGTTAATTTCATTGTTAGGTGCCGAGTTGTTATCAATTCGGATGATTAATGTTCATTTCA
>JACNJR010000008.1 GCA_014382495.1 Candidatus Cloacimonadota bacterium
TGCCGCCAAGCAAAACGAAAAGAATCCAGATAATTCTGATGAGAGTAACATCAATTTCAAAATATTCTGCTAAACCACTGCAAACTCCCGCCAATTTTTTATCTTTTGGATTTCGATACAACTTTTTTTTAATCTTCATTTTTTATCTCTTTTTCTTTCCGATAAGAGAATGATATTTCACAGCTCTTCGATATTTCTTGCTTTCAGCCAATGTCTCTCAAAATTTAACTGCTGAACAATTTGTGCGATAGACATTAAAGCACGAAGATGAAAATTGCGTTCATCTTGAGTCCCAATTAGCACAAAAATTGTATGAACTGGCGGCAAATCTTCAGAAAAAATAATTCCTTCAATTGACCTGACGAGCAGAATTTCAAATTTATTTTTTCCATCAATAATAATATGTGGAATTGCAAGACCTGGCTGCAACGCAGTTGTAGATTGCTCTTCTCGTTTTATCAGTAATTTTTTTATTGTTTTTGCTTTGATATCCAATTTTGTTGCAAGATGTTCTGAAACAATTTCAAACAGTTCATCGGCGGGCATTGAATTTTCTAAATCCAAAATTTCACACTTGCTAATCAATTTATCAAATCTATCTTCAATAATATTGTCTCGCTTGACTAAAATATCTCTGAGTTCGCTCACCAAAGTTGATGTAGCAATCTTTTTGTCTGTAAGTCGCTCCACAATGTGAATTAGAGCGGATTTTCTTCTCACTCTTGATCGAACATAAATCAAGTACCAAAGAAACGAAAGCACGACAAAACAGCCAGTTATGATTAGCGGAATTTTTCCCATTTTGATGATTAGAAATCCGTAAATCAGAATTGCTGCGATTTGCAACCACGGATATAGTGGCGAGCGGAATGAAGGACGATATGTCTGAATTTTGCTTTCTCGCATCACAATAACGGAAATATTCACATAAAGGAACAGAATGATTTTCATTGTGGAAGCAACTTTTATTAGATTTTCGAGATTTAGAAAACAGATTACTACAATCATAAAAATGCTTGTCAAAATTATTGAGACGAATGGCGTATTTGATTTTTTGTCGATTTTGCCGAAAAATTGTGGCAATAAGTGGTCGCGACTCATTGCAAGAGGAAATCTGGATGAAGATAAAATTCCAGCATTGGCAGTTGAGAAAAAAGCGAGAAGTGCTGCAATCGCCAAAATTATCATCCCAAAAGAGCCCATAAAAACTTTTGCACCTTCAGAAATTGAAATACGAGAACCGCTCAAAATTTTTGAATCTAAAACTCCGACTGTCACAAATATAACAAAAATGTAGAGGGCGAGAACAATAAAAAAAGCGAGAAACATTCCGAGTGGCAAATTCTTCTTGGGATTTTTTATCTCTTCTGCGATACTTGTCACTTTTGTCAAACCGCCGAATGAGATGAAAACCAATCCGACAACAGGAATAATCGAGCCAAAACTGTTTCCGTAAGTAAATCTGCTAAATTCGACACTTTTGAAACCGAGAATAACATAAATGAACAGAATTGCCATTAGAATTATCACAAGAAAATCCTGTAACAATCCCGTATGTTTGACGCTTTTCAGATTAAGAATTGTAAAAAACACACAAAATGCAATAGCGATAATTTTAATCTGAATTTCATTTACATTTGGAAAAAGTATAATTGTAAATGCGCCAATTCCTACGAGAGCAAATGCACTTTTAAGAGCCAAACTAAACCAGCTGGCAAATCCACCAAGAGTGCCTGCAGCAGGTCCCATACTTCTACTAATATAAAAATAATCCCCTCCTGCACGAGGCATAGCTGTCCCAAGTTCCGCCTTTGATAATAAACTCGGAATAACAATAACTCCTGCTACTATGTATGCAACTATTACTGCTGGACCACATGCTGCATACGCAATTCCGGGCAGAACGAACAGTCCAGAACTTATCATTGCACCTGCTGCGATGCAAAAAACATCAAGAAGACCTAACTGTTTTTTTAATTTCAAATCTAGCTTTTTCATATCAAAATTCTTTCTATTCAGTTCAAAGTTTTTTGTCAAGAATTATATTTTTACACTAATTTCTTTTTTATTTGACAAAAAAATATGCGTAAAATCAGTTTGAAATAATGGAAAAGAAATCAATTTTTGGAAACGAAATTTTTGAATATACTGGAGCGATACACATTCACTCCAAATATTCGTGGGACAGCAAAGTTGAACTCAGCAAAATTGTCAAAGATGCGAAAAACTGTCAGTTGGATTTCATAACCATAAATGACCACCATACTTGCGAAGCAAAAGTGGAAATATCAGAGCAAAAATATGATGGCCTGTATATCGTTGTCGGTTATGAGATGAATGACGCACAAAGGAATAATCATTATCTTATATTCAATTTTGACGAAATTTTGCCAACTTCACTTTCCGCAGAAGAATATGTGAAAAAGGTTTCTGCGGGAAACGGCATTGGATTTATCGCACATCCTATTGAAAAGAGACGCTGTAAGCGTTTGCGTGATTATCAATGGGAGAATTGGAATATAACCGAATTCGATGGGATAGAAATTTGGAATTTTTTATCAGAATGGACTGACAGTTTAAGCATTCCATTCAATTATTTTGCAAAAATCATTTCTCCAAATTCTTCTATAAAAGGACCTTACAAGGATACGCTAAAAACTTGGGATAATTTTAATTTAAAGGGATTTCGAAAGTCGGCAATTGGTAGCACAGACGCTCATGGACGTTCATTCTTCACCCCATTAGCAAATAAAAAACTATTCAAAACTATTCGCACAAATATCTTTCTGCGAGAAAAGTTGAGTGAAAAAAATTCTGACCAACAAATTCTGTCTGCTCTGAAAAATGGGAGTAGCTACATCGCAAATTATCATCGTGGAAATCCTGAAAATTTTTCTTGTTATATTTACTCAAAACAAAGCAAAAATTTTGCTCTTCTTGGCGAAGAAATCAAATTATCAGAAAAAGAACTTTTTCTTTCAGTTAAACTTCCACAAAAAAATATGATAAAAATTATTTTCAATGGCGAAATTATTCTTTCTGAAATTTCTGACACTATTTCAATTCCAATTTCAAAATCTGGATTTTATCGTATCGAAGTTTACAAAGGCAAATTCGGTTGGATTTATTCAAATCCGATTTATGTGAAATGAGGTAATTATGAAAAAATATTTTGTTGAAAATTTAGGCGAACATATCGGCGAGGAAATTACAGATTTCTTTGCAATTAGTGAAAAATCTTTGCGCAAAACTCGTGCTGGAAAATCGTATTTGAGAATTATTTGTTTGGATAAAACTGGTCAAATTGTTGGCAATGTTTGGGAAAAAGCAAACAAATTTTCAAAAGAATTCACTATTTCTGATATTGTAAAAATCAGAGCAAATGTAGATCTGTTCGATAATCATCTTCAACTCAATATAATCAATATCCGAAAAGCAAAAGAGGAAGAGTATGAAATTTCTGATTTTTCTCCAACAACAACAAAAGACATAAATAAACTTACAGAACAGCTTTTCGGGTTTATTGATTCAATTCAGAATCCGCATCTCAATGAATTGCTTCATCTGTTTTTTGATGACAAGGAGTTTTTGAAAAAATATGTCTCTGCTCCAGCCGCAAAATCTTGGCATCATAATCGAGTTGGCGGATTACTTTGTCATACAATTACTGTTACACAAATTTGCAATTCTGCGTCAAATTTCTATGCTGATATTGACCGCGACTTGTTAGTTTGTGGTGCGATTTTGCACGATATTGGCAAGGTGAATGAGTATAATCTAAAACCATTTATTGATTTTTCTGATGAGGGCAAACTTGTGGGACATATTGTAATTGGCGATAAAATGGTCGTTGACAAATGCGAGCAGATTGATAATTTTCCCAAATTGTTTTTGAATAAAATTCGTCATCTTTTGTTGAGTCATCATGGCGAAAGGGAGAAGGGCGCTGTCTGTCTGCCAAAAACAAGAGAAGCGATTTTGCTTCATTATGCTGATAATATGGATGCGCATCTGATGGGAGTTCAAGATCTTATTGATCGAGCAAAAGAACAAAAGAGAGATTGGACTGAATATAATAATTTGACAAAAAGAGAATATTATACGAAATAATCAAACCACAAAGAACTCAGAAATTTTATCAGAGATTTCTCTGTGTTCTCCGTGGCTCTGTGGCAATTACAAGGATGTATTATGAAAATTAAAATTACATTTCCAGACGGCTCGAAAAAGGAGTATGAAAAAGGGACAACTCCACTTCAAATTGCCGAAGGAATAAGCAAAGGTCTCGCCAACGAAATCATCTTGGCAAAATTGAACGATGAAGAAATTGATCTGAATAGAAAAATAGAAAAAAGTGGCTCAATTCTCTTTTATAAATTCAAAGATGACGAAGGCAAACAGGTTTATTGGCACAGCACTTCGCACATTATGGCTCAAGCAGTTAAGCGACTTTATCCAGATGCAAAAGTCGCAATCGGTCCATCAATCGAAAATGGATTCTATTACGATTTTGATAAAAAAACTCCATTTTCCGATAAAGATCTTGAGAAGATTGAAAATGAGATGCAAAAAATTATTGATAAAAATTTCTATTTTGAAAGACGAGAAATTCCAAAATCCGAAGCCCTTGAAATTTTCCAAAATTTAGGCGAAAATTACAAAGTAGAATTGATAAACGAACTTCCTGAAAATGAAAAAATAACTATTTATGTTCAAGGTGATTTCGTGGATTTTTGCAAAGGTCCACATTTGCCGGAAACAAACAAAGTAAAAGCATTCAAACTGCTGAAAGTTTCTGGCGCATATTGGCGTGGAGATGAGAAAAATAAGATGCTTCAGCGAATTTATGGCATTTCGTTTCCTTCTGAAAAAGAGCTGAAAAAATATCTGAACAAATTACAAGAAGCAGAAAAACGAGACCACAGAAAACTTGGAAAAGAGCTGGATCTATTCGGATTTTACGAAGAGGTTGGTCCAGGTCTGGTTCACTGGCATCCGAAAGGTGGAATAATTCGAAATGTTATTGAAGATTTCTGGAAAAAAGAGCATTACAAAGTTGGCTATGAAATTGTCTATACTCCTCACATCGGAAAATCCAATCTTTGGGAAACCAGCGGACATCTCAGTTTCTATTCTGAAAATATGTACGCTCCGATGAAAATTGATGAGCAAAATTATTACATCAAGCCGATGAATTGCCCATTTCATATTATGATTTACAAATCCGATTTGAGAAGTTATCGTGAGCTTCCTATAAAATATGCGGAACTCGGAACTGTCTATCGATACGAGCGTTCAGGCGTTCTGCACGGACTTATGCGAGTTCGTGGATTTACTCAAGATGACGCACATATTATTTGCACTCCATCTCAATTGGAAAAAGAAGTTGTGAAATTACTTGATTTTTCTATATTTCTCCTGAAATCATTTGGGTTTGAAAATTTCGAGATTTTTCTGTCAACCAGACCTGATAAATTTGTTGGTAAAAAAGAGGAATGGAATAAAGCAACTTTGTCGCTGAAAAATGCACTTGAAATTTCAAAACTACCTTACAAAATTGACTCTGGCGAAGGTGTTTTTTACGGACCAAAAATTGATATCAAAATCAAGGATTCTCTTGACCGTTCTTGGCAATGCACAACAATTCAATTTGATTTTAATCTGCCAGAACGATTTGATATGAAATATATTGGAGAAGATAATAAAGAACACCGTCCATTTATGATTCATCGCGCTCTGCTCGGCTCTTTGGAGAGATTTTTCGGGATTTTAATTGAACATTATGCGGGAGATTTTCCGCTTTGGCTTGCACCGATTCAGATAAAAATTATTCCAATAAGTGAAAATCATTTTGAGTATGGAAATAAAATTCTAAAGAAATTACGAAACGAAAATATTCGTGCTGAACTAAATATCCAGAATGAAAAAATTGGATACAAAATTCGTGAAGCTGAAAATAAGAAAATTCCGTATATGATAATTATCGGCGACAAAGAGATTGAGAATAAAACTATTTCTATCAGAAAACACCAGAAAGGAGATTTGGGCACATTTCAACTAAATGAATTTATAGAAAAACTGAAAAAAGAAGTTGAACAGAAAAAATAACCAAATGATTAAACACCATTTCAAATGGAGCTTTGAAGAAGGAAGATTAATTATTTGGAATTATAAAGATGTAAACAGGATTACAAATCCTGTTGGATCGGGTTTATGTAAATGAATAAATTTATAACACAACCAGATTTTCATTTACTAAATCCAATTCCACGAAAAATCGGAAGAGAAAATATTGGATGGGATACGAAAAATATCCCATTTTCTGGAATAGATATTTGGAATTGTTATGAATTCTCATTTTTGGAAAAATCCGGCAAACCATTTATCGGAATTCTTAGAATTGAATATCCTGCTGACTCAGAATTTCTTATTGAAAGTAAGTCCTTAAAATTGTATCTAAACTCTTTTAATATGGCTGTTTTTAATAATTTTTATTCATCGAAAAAAGTAATTATTAATGATTTACAAAACTGTTTAAAAACTTCAAAAATAAAAATAAAACTCGTTAAAAAAAATATATTTAATCTACAAAAAGATTTTAAAAATATTGATAATGTTGAAACAAAAAATAATTTCGAATATGAAATAAATCCAAATTTATTGATAGCAAAATCTGTTAAAAAACAAGAATATTTTCTGATGTCAAATCTTCTTAAATCAAACTGTCCAATCACAAATCAGCCAGATTGGGGAACAGTTTATATTTACTATCTTGCTGACAAAAAGCAAGTTATGGAAGAATCATTTTTGCGTTATATCGTCTCATATCGAAATCACAATGAATTTCATGAGGAGTGTTGCGAAAGAATTCTTTTTGATTTGGTCAGGAAAATTCAGCCAAAGAAAATTGCTGTTTTGTGCAAATATAATCGCCGCGGCGGAATTGATATAAATCCGATAAGAATTTATCCGAAAGAACAAAAGTTGACAGAAAATTTTTTATCTAAGTTTCAAAAAATAATGTATTCAAGAGAATTTAGGCAATGACAAAAGTAATTACAAAACATTTTGAGTTTTTAAATCACGCATTTGAATTGGCTGAAAATGCGAGAGGAAGAACATCACCAAATCCTTTTGTCGGTGCGCTAATTATAAAAAATGGAAAAATAGTTGGCAAAGGATTTACTAAACCTGCTGGTGGAAATCACGCAGAAATTCAGGCATTAAAGGAATCTGGAAAGAATTCAGAAAACGCAACAATGTATGTAACTCTCGAACCTTGCGCTCATTACGGAAAAACTCCGCCTTGCACTGAAGCAATCATCAAATCCAAAATTGACAAAGTAGTTATTGGAGCAAAAGACCCAAATTCGCTCGTGAATGGCAAAGGAATTTCCAAACTCAAATCTGCTGGAATTGAAGTAATTTGCGATGTAATGCCAAAAAAATTCAGAAAGCAAAATGAAGCATACATCACCTATATCACAAAGAAAAGACCATTTATCATTTTGAAATCTGCAATCTCTCTTGATGGGAAAATGGCTAAAAAAAATGGCAATTCAAAATGGATTTCCTGCGAAAAATCTAGAAAAATCGTGCACAAAATCCGGAATGAAATTGATGCAATTTTGAGTACGGTCAATACAGTAAATTCCGACAATCCGCAGTTCACAGTTCGTTATAATCTCAAAAATCCTAAACATCCAATCAGAATAATTCTTGATACAAATCTAAACATAAATCCCGATTCTCATATTGTTCATTCTGCAAAAAATATTCGGACAATAATCGCGACAAATAAGAATCCAGATTCAAAAAAATTAGAATTTTTAGAATCGAAAAAGGTTGAAATTTGGAGAATTAGACAGATGGATAATTATCTAAACTTAACAGAAATTTTAGAAAAATGTTATCAGAATGAAATCGCTCAAATAATGATTGAAGCTGGTCCAACTCTAATTTCTCAATTTCTGAAAGAAAAATTAGTTGACAAAATTTTACTTTTTATGGCTCCTAAAATTTTTGGTGGTAGCGATAAATTTTTATGGATTAAATCATCTGAAAGTGAAAATGATTTTTCGAAAATTCGATTAAAAGATGTTTCATACAAAAAATCTGGCGATGATATTATGATTGAAGGATATCCAATTTATGGAGATAAAAGATAATTTTTGTTTTGCATGTTCGCCCAAAAATCCGATTGGACTGAAGCTTCAGTTCTCATATTCTGACGGAAGTGCAATAACAAGCTGGACGCCAAAAAAAGAATTTCAAGGTTTTCCGGGCATTCTTCACGGCGGAATAATTGCCACAATCCTTGACGAAGTAATGGCGTATGCGATTATTCCCAAAAAAGTTTATGCTCCGACAGTCGAAATGTCAATTCGATTTCAAAAAAAAATACCGATTGGGCAAGAACTTTTTGCAAAAGGTTGGATTGAAAATGAGCAGAAAAATATTATATTTGTAAAAGGAGAAATTAGAAATAAAAATGGAGAAATTTTGGCAAATGCGAATGGCAAATACTTTGTAATTGAAGAACTGAAAAGTATAAAATGAAAAAAGCGAATTTAATATTTTTTCTGATAATTATAACTTTTATCACTTTTGGTTGCACAAAAAGTATTCCAAAATTTGACGGAGAAAGAGCATTTCAATTGTTGGAAAAACAGTGTTCATTCGGACCAAGAAATCCAAATTCTGATGGACATTTACTTTGTAAGAACTTTCTTATAAATTTTCTTGAAGAGAATGGAGCAGAGGTCAAAACTCAAAAATTCAGTGCAGAAGTTCGCGATGAAACTTACGAATTGACAAATATTATCGCGTCATACTATCCGCAAAAACGAACTCGAATTTTTCTTGGCGCGCATTGGGATACGCGTCCTTGGGCAGACCTTGATTCGGTGAAAATAAATCATTCGAAGCCAATTCTTGGTGCGAATGATGGCGCTTCGGGAGTAGCTGTGTTGCTTCATCTCGCCGAAATTTTGAATCAATATGAACCTGTTTTATACGGATTTGACATCATCCTTTTTGATGGTGAAGATGCAGGAACTTATGGTTCATTTACTGATTGGTGTCTCGGCTCAAAATATTTTGTAAATCATTTGGCAGAAGTGGGTTGCGAACCAGAAGTTGTCATTATTATTGATATGATTGGCGATAAAAATCTGAATATCAATATCGAGCAAAATTCTTATCAAAATTCACCTGAATTAGTTGAAAAAATCTGGAAAATTGCAGCTAAAAATAATATTTCAAATTTCAAAACAAAAATTTCCGAACCTATCTTTGATGATCATTATCCATTTTTAGAAAAAGGTTTTCAAGCGATTGATATCATCGATTTTGATTATCCATATTGGCATACTTTGGAAGACACTCCAGACAAATGTAGCGCGAAAAGTCTACAAAAAATCGGCGATGTTTTGATGTCATATATCTACAAAAAGTTATGATTAAAATTTTCACAAAAGACGAACGAAAAATCATTCTCTTCTTCATCTCATTTTTCCTTTTGGGACTGATTATTGTAAACGCTCAAAATTTTCTTAACATAAAAAAATCAAATGAAACAGTTGCCGATAGCGTGAAAATTATCATCGAAAAATCTCACACAATTTCTAAAATAAATTTGAATGAAGCGGATATAGAAACTCTGTCTGAATTGCCGGGAATTGGACCTGTAAAGTCAAAAATAATTTTTGATTATCGTGAGAAAAATGGCGAATTTAAATCTCTAATTGATCTGACAAAAGTAAAAGGAATTGGCAAAAAAACTCTTGCAAAATTGCTTCCACATCTTGAAATGATTGGTGATTCTGCAAAAGTAAAATCTTATTTGTCTAGCGTTTTAATTACAGAAAATTCGCAAATAATTGGCAAAATCAATCTGAATACTGCTACAATTTTTGAACTAACTTCTCTTAAAGGAATTGGTGAGAAAAAAGCAGAATTAATTATCAAATATCGAAAGGAAAATGGTAATTTTAAAACTATCGGAGAAATCCAAAATGTGAAAGGAATTGGAAAAAAAATCTTTCAACAGAATAAGGATAAAATTACAATTAAAAATGAAAAAAAATGATAAATCACAAATTTCAAATGACAAATAAAATCAAAATTTCAAATCTTAAATCTGTTGGAAATAGCGTTTATCAGATAAAAAACGGCGATGTTTTCATCAATCCTGAAAAAATTAAATTGATTATTTTTGATAAAGATGGCACTTTGTCTGATTTGAATATGTGGCTGGATATCATAAAAAATCGTGCGAAACAACTTGGAAAATATTTTGATTTGTCGCAGACACAAATTGATGAAATTATTCGTAAAATGGGACTTGAACCGAGAAATAATAAAATTTTAGACATTGCGATTATCACACAATCGCGACCCGAGACGGAAAATATCGTTGCAAATGAATTAGTGAAATTGGGAATAAAGCAGAAAACAGCTTTTGAATCCACGCACAGAATTTTTGGTGAAGTGGATAAAGTTACAGATTTGATTGCAATTGCAAGACCTCTTGGTAATTTGAAGAGATTATTCACACATTTTAGTGAAGCCGGAATTAAGATTGCAGTTGCAACTTCCGATATTGCCGAAAGATGCGAAAAGATTATGGAAGCATTTGGCGTCTCAAAATTTATCTCTGCAATTTCTGGTGCTGATAGCATAAAAAATGATAAACCTGCTCCAGATATGGTGCATAAAATCTGCGATATGCTGAAAATTCCTCAAGAAAAGACCGCTGTTGTTGGAGATAATATCTGGGACCATCAAATGGCAAAAAGTGCCGGATGTCCCCTATCCATTGGTGTTTTGACAGGAAAAGATGATTACAAAACAATGATAGAATTTGCTGATTGTGTAGTAAATACAATTGAGAATATTAACATAATAAATGAAAAACGGAAGATGGAAAACGGAGAACGGAAAGAAAAGAGAAATGACAAATAACAAATTTCAAATGACAAATTTGACAGACAAAAAATACAATAATCTATTTGGTACATAATTTTGAGGAAGAAGATGCGAGAGAATATAAAACTTATAATTCCTGAAAGATAAATTATGAATAATCAGCAGATGATACCTATTGAACAAATTTCTGGGAAAATTTTGTTGATTCGGGCTCAAAAGGTATTGTTAGATAGAGACTTGGCAAAATTGTATGGGATTGAAACAAAATATCTGAAAAGGGCAGTTAGAAGAAATATTGAACGGTTTCCTGGGGATTTTATGTTTGAAATGAATGATGAAGAATTAAATAATTGGAGGTGCCAAATTGACACCTCCAATTCAACAAAAATGGGATTACGCTACAAACCAATGGTTTTTACCGAACAAGGTGTGGCAATGTTATCATCTGTTTTACACAGTAAAAAAGCAATTGAGATAAATATTCTGATTATGCGTGCATTTGTCCGTATGCGGGAACTGTTGTATTCGGATAAAAATTTATCACTCAAAATAGAAAAATTGGAACAAGAAATGAATAAACAAGGAAAATCATTAAACCAAGTAATTAAGATTGTAACTAAACTATTAAAACAGCCTAAACCAAAACCAAAGGAAATTGGCTTTAGGATAGATAAATCAATCAATAACAAAAAAACAAAGGAGGCAAGATGAAAAAATTATCGATTCTTCTTATTACTGCACTGGTATTA
>JACNJR010000082.1 GCA_014382495.1 Candidatus Cloacimonadota bacterium
AAAATTGTTCGTATTCTAATTGTTTAATCAAGCCAGTATAAGAAAAAGCAGAGTAACCTAAATAAGACTTTGCCATTCTTACTGCATTTCTTTGACTAACCGTTTCAGTTGGTTCGGGTTCTGGTGCTGATTCCGTTTCTGGTTCTGGTTCATTTAAATCTTTCTTCATCTTTTTTGCAACATTATCCAACGCTTCTTTAGAAGTAAGTTGGTCTCTCAGCACCTTTTCAATTACTCTCTCGCCCAAAAATTTTCTCGTCTCAAACCAAAGTTCAATTTGCGGTTCGGTCAAGGCATTATCCAATTGGTGAAAAACATCTTTCAATCCGGGATATTCGCTGAATCGCTGCTGCACATTTTCACTTTCAAGAGCACTCTTTCGCACAGGCATATAATATGTCATAAGTGACCATTTGGCGGTCTGTTTGGGACTTGTGAACCACTTGATAAATTCCCAACAAGCTGCTTGTTTTTTCGCATTTTCAGCATCTTTCTCATTTTTGAAAATCACCACATTTGTTCCACTTATGAGACAATTTTTTGTGCGATTATACGGAACCGGCGCAAGTCCGATATTGAACGGAATTCCACCCTTTTGGAGATAAACCAACGATACGCTGGAACCTTCCACCATTCCGACTTTGCTTGCGAGAAAATCATTCTGTCCATCATAGCCAGTTGAGAGATATGCCACTTTGTATTTGTTGAGCAAATCATACAGATAATTTAAAGCTTCTTCTCCTTCTGTGCTATTAAAAAGTGGGATTGTGCTGTCATCATTCATTATCTTTCCACCAGCTTGAAGAAGCAGGTTTTCAAACTGCCAGACATTTGTCGCAAAAGTTGTTCCCCATTGGTCAATTTTACCATCGCCATCTCTATCTTGAGTAAGAATTTTGCAAACAGAAATGAATTCATCCCAAGTTTTTGGTGGCGTATTCACATCCAATCCATTTTTGTAAAACATATCTTTGTTGTAATACATCACGCGAACGCTTTTGTTAAACGGAAATGACCAGATCGCACCATTTATCGTGCTGCTCGCTAGAAAGGCAGGATAAAAATCAGACATTTCCTTCTCAGAAAATCCATTTTCACCTTCGATAAATTTCTGAATTGGAACGATTGCATCACCTTCAATGAATTTTGCAGTCCACGATTCATAAGCTTGCGCCATATCTGGCTGAGTATTTGCCACAATTGCAGCCATAAGTTTCTGCGAAAGTGCTTGATATCTTCCCATTGAGACAGCGTTAATATGAATTTTTGGGTGCGTATCGTTGAATTCATCAACCATTTTTGATAAAGCATCACCTAAAGGACCACCCATTGCATGCCAGAATTCTACGACGGTTTTGTCCTTTGCATATTCTTTTTTTGTGCAGTTATTGAAGAGCAAAAAAATTGATAAAATGATAACGAGAAGAGTAATTTTTTTCATAAGATATCTCCTTAATTTTTTTTATACTTTGCAAGTTTGGTTTAAAAAAAATGTCAAGAAAAACAAAAAAACTTGACACAGAAAAATTGAATTTTTGAAATGTGCCAAAATATTCTGGGGGTGTAGTTCAGTTGGTTAGAACGCTGGCCTGTCAAGCCAGAGGTCGCGAGTTCAAGTCTCGTCGCTCCCGCCATTTTTTTTCAAAGCTATTCTTCAGTGACAATTAAAGAAAACGAAAATCCAGATTTTGGCATTCCGATTATCAAACTATTTTTTCCTTGATGTAATTCAATCGTTTTTCGGCTAAATTCCTCGCCGCCAATTTTTTCATCATTTACGATACTTCCGAGACGACTTTCTCTATCGAGATAAATACATTGTTTATCTTTTTTTTCTAACGAGAAATGTGAGCGAGAAATATTATATGGTTTCTGATCATAAAGATGAAAATCATTCAAATGAAAAAGGTGGTCAGATCTTCTGCGAGAATATCTTCCAAATTTCATAGGAAATTTTGTGAACTCTACACTTTTCAAATTCCCCAACGAAGCCATCGCAATTTTTGTATTCGCAACAATTTTAACTTTTAATTCCGACGAAAAATCAATTCCTCCAATTTTCTCCTGCGATTTTTCTGACTTGAATTTAGCAAGTTTGATTTCTGAATTTCGCAATCTTTCAGCCATTGCTTGAATAATAGGTTTTAATTGTTGTCCAATTTCGAAATCATATAATTTGCTAAAAGAGCGTGGATTAATAATATCAACTTTCAGATTTGTTCTTGCACGAACTGTCGCAATTCTCGGTTTTTGGAGGATAATTCCGAGTTCTCCAAAAATTTCATTCTTCTGAAAAATGGCGACAACAACCTCATTCCCGAGATCGTCGAGTTTTATTGCTTCAGCAATTCCCGCGTGAACGAAATAAATATCGTCCGAAATATCTCCTCGACGAAATATCACTTCGCCAGCAGAATATTTTTTCCGAATCGGTTTATCTTTTCTCATTTGAATTCCTTTTATTTCAAATTTTTTGATAGAAAGCCGGAAAAAAAATTTTTATGTCAAGAGAAAAAATTTAGATGTTATATTAAAATTGTGAAAAAAATTGACAATAAAATTCAGTGTATCGTTTTTTTTTATTATGAAAAGAATTCTTTTAACAAATGATGACGGAGTTTTTTCAGAAGGGATTGGAGAATTGGCAAAAGTTCTTCGGAAAAAATATCAGATAAAAATCGTCGCACCAGATAGAGAACGAAGTGCAGCTTCGCATTCTTTGACTCTGCACAATCCTCTCAGAATTGTAAAAATCAAAAAGGACAAATTTGCAATCGATGGTACGCCGACAGATTGCGTGATTTTGGCAATCAACAGCATTTTGAAAGAGAAACCAGATTTGGTAATTTCTGGAATCAATAATGGACCGAATATGGGCGAAGATGTGCTTTATTCCGGCACAGTTGCTGCTGCAATCGAAGCGATGAATCTCGGATTTCCTGCTGTTGCAATTTCATTGGCGTCTTATCAAAAAGGAAATTTTGCAGATTGCGCCAAAATTATTGATTCGCTTTTTAGCAAGAATTTTTTCTCTATTTTATCACCGAAGACAATTTTGAATATCAATATTCCACCGCTTGCTTTGGAAAAAATCAAAGGATTCAAAGTCACAAAATTGGGTCATCGCGTTTATAGTGATTTTATAATTGAGAAAAAAGACCCGCGAGGAAAGCCATATTTTTGGATTGGCGGACAAATTCCCGAATGGTCTGAAGGCGGTGAGACCGATTTCGATGCGATAAAAAATGGCTATGTTTCCATCACTCCGCTAAATGTCGATATGACAAATTATCAGTATTTTCCCCAAATTGAAAATTGGATAAAGAAAAAATGTTAGCAACAAAATTTTGCCGATAAAGTCCGATTAATAACGGAAAATTAGAGAAATATGAATTTTTCAAATGAGAGAAAATCGATGGTCGAAAATCAAATAAAAGCGAGAGGAATTGAAGACGAAAAATTACTTTCGGCATTTTCAAAAGTGAAGCGACATCTCTTCGTCCCAAATCCGACAAAATCACTTTCGTATTCTGATAGACCTTTATCAATCGGCGAAGGACAGACAATTTCTCAACCTTATATCGTTGCGCTGATGATGAATTTGTCGAATCTAAAATCGAGCGATATAGTTCTCGACATCGGAACAGGTTCCGGCTATCAAACAGCATTGCTGGCGGAAATTGCAGAAAAAGTTTATACGATTGAACGAATAAAAACTCTCTCAAAAGATGCCGAAAATAGATTGCAAAAAATTGGATATAAAAATATTTATTTTCAGATTGGCGATGGAACTCTTGGCTGGAAATCTGAAAAAAATATAAAATTCGATGCGATTATTATTTCTGCCGCAGCACCTCAAATTCCAGAAAATTTGGTGAAACAATTGAAGGAAAACGGCAGAATGATTTTGCCTTTGGGTAGACATTTTTCACAAGATTTGGTGCGAATCACAAAGAAGAAAAATAAGATTCAAAAAGAAAAATTTGGCGGCTGTATGTTTGTCCCACTTATCGGAAAGGATGGCTGGTAAAGAAGAAATGAAAAATTTCAAATCCCAAATTTCATATAAAAAATTTTTAATTTTACTTTTACTTTTTATATTATTGCCAACAATTATTTTTTGTAAAACCGAAAATATAAAATCAGAAAAGCAAAAAGAAGTTGCAAAATTTCTTGAGAAAAAAAGTTTTTCCGACGAAGTGATTGTAATTTCGATTGCCACCTTGCCAATTTTTGAATTGCGATTGGCGATTCCGTTCGCGATTAATCATTACAAAATGGGCTGGAAAAAATCGTATCTTTTAGCAATTTTAGGAAATTTTTTACCAATTCCATTCATACTTTTGATTCTAAAATATGGAGTTAATTTTTTAATGAGAATTGCATTTTTCAGAAAATTTTTCGAATGGCTATTTGCTCGAACTCGAAAAAAAGGAAAACTTATCAAAAAATATGAAGAATTAGGACTGATTTTGTTCGTAATGATTCCACTTCCAATTACAGGCGCTTGGACAGGAAGCGTCGCTGCATATTTATTCGGAATAAAATTCGTGCCAAGCTTGATTTGCATCTTCATCGGAATCTGTTGCGCAGGAATAATAGTGACAATTTTCAGCTTGCTCGGAATTTTGGGATTAATCATTGCTTTGACCGTATTGGGCGCTTTATTCATCATTTGGATTATCAGATTTATCCAGAGATTAAAAATTTCTTAGGGAGAAAAATATGAAAAAATCATCAAATGAAACAACTTTCAGCGAAAAGGAAATGATTCAGTTTTTGGGGAAAGTGAGTGTTTTTGATAAACTCACAAAAAACGAACGGAAAAATATCGCGGATTATTTTTATGAACGAAAATTCAAAGCCGAAGAACAGATTTTCAAGCAGGATTATCCGAGCGTTGTTTTTTACATAATCAAAAATGGTGAGGTAAAAGTTTTTCTGAAGAGAAGAGGAAAAGAAAAGGAAATTAGCAGATTGAAATCGCGAGATTTTATCGGCGAAATCGGAGTATTTCTCGAAAAAAATCGAGTAGCATCAGCAATTGCAAAAAAAGAATCCACACTTTTTGCAATTTCAAAAAAAGATTTAAAAAAATTTATCGATAAATTTCCAAAAGCTGGAACTAAAATTCTCTATAAATTTGGCGAAATAGTAAGCACTTATTTGATTGACCAAAACGAAGATTCTGAAGAAAATGAATCAAAAATATTATGAAAAAATCAAAGAAATTTAAATGGATATTTCTCGCAATAATTTTCGCACTTATTTTTGTCGGAATACTTTTTTACAAATTCATAATTCCTTATCTCATCGTCGCTTTCATCTTGTCGTATCTTATCGGTCCGATAATTAATTTCGTAGAAAAATACCAAATCTCCAGAACATTATCAATCCTGATTGTGTACCTAATTAGTGCAATTCTCATCGTCCTTCTTTTTTATGTAATTGTGCCACAAATTATCGAGCAGATTACTGATTTTGCCGGCACATTCAAAACAGTTTTTGAAAAACAAGAGACGGTAAATTTGCAGCCATTTGGCCTCGAGCGAATCTCAGAATTTATCACCAAACTCGATTTGAAATTTCCATTTTTGAAAATCGATAAATTCATCTCATCGCAAGGAGAAAAATTATTAAATCTTATCAAACAACTTCCACAAATTTTGATGAAATCCATAAGCGGAATTGTGAATTTTCTCGCTTTTCTGATTGTCGTTCCAGTTATCGGATTCTTTATTTTACGCGATGAAAGAAAATTTCTAAAATCATTTTTTTCGATAATTCCAAATCGATATTTCGAGTTTCTGTTGCACCTTTTTGAAAGTATTGAAGAAAATTTCGGAAAATTCTTCAGAGCTTTGCTTTTGGAAACCGGAATTGTTGCCGTGCTTTCGATTTTGGGATTGCTAATTCTCGGAATTCCTTACGCACTTATTTTGGGAATTATCGTCGGATTGTCAAATCCAATCAAATATTTCGGTCCATTTATCGGCGCAATTCCAACGATGTTTGTCATACTTGTTGGGCAAACTCCTGATATTTTTATGCTTTATGTTGTGATAATATTTTTTGTCATTCAGCAGATTGATAGCTTGATTTTATTTCCTTGGCTAATCGGAAAAAGTATGAAGATGCATCCACTTTTTGTATTGTTAACCGTTATCGCTGGCGGATATGCATTCGGAATTTTAGGAATGCTTTTCGCAGTTCCAATCGTTTTTCTTGTTAAAACAATTTTCGAAGTTTCATACAAAAGTTTGAGAGAATTTGAAATAATTTAATATTTTTAATAGTTTGTAAAATAGAAAAAATTTGACATATTATTTGTAAATTTTTAAAATGAATGTCTAAATTTTTTTTTGAAGGAAAATATAAAATGTCAGAAATTAAAAAGTTAAGTAGAAGAGTGATTTTGGATAGACGTGTTTGCCCAGAAAGACGAAAAAAATCAGGCAAAAATGTTAATGCTCATAGACGATCAAAATATGATAGAAGATTATTTGACAGAAGAAATTTTAATCCGAAAAATGCCAAATTGGGTGCGATTCTCATTTGGAAAAAATTTATAACAAAAAATCAATTGTTCGAAGCTTTAGATAAACAAATAGAATGGAAATTAAAACTTGGTGAAACACTGATAAAGTTAGGTTATTTGAATCAGAAAAAACTTAAAGAAGCACTTGATATTCAATCTTTTGAAGATAAATTTAAAAAATTTGATACAGACAAATAATTTTCATCAAAAATATTTATTTAAGCGAATTCGAATTTTAGGAGGAATTAATGAATCAAGGTGGTAACGGACTTCAGCAGCTGTTGAAGCAAGCGCAAAAAATGCAGAAAAAAATGATGGAAAGTCAAGCTGAACTTGCAAACAAAACTGTGGAAGCGACTTCTGGCGGCGGAATGGTGAAAGTTGTGATGAATGGAAATCAAGAGCTGATTTCATTGAAAATTGAGAAAGATGTTGTCAATCCAGATGATGTCGAAATGCTCGAGGATTTAATTACCGCAGCAATTCAAGAAGTGCAACAAAAAGTGAAGGAGTTGGTTGAATCAGAAATGGCTGGATTCGCAGGAAATGTGAAAATTCCAGGTCTGAATTTATGATATTTGAAGGAAATCTAGAAGAACTAAAAAACGGATTAAAGAAATTGCCAGGAATTGGCGGGAAAACTGCTGAGCGACTCGCCTTTTTTTTAATAAGTAGTAAAAAAGAGACCGCATTAAATCTCGCGAAATTAATTTCAAATTCGGTAAATTCTATAAAAAGATGTGAAACCTGCAACATACTTTTTGAAGAAAGTCCATGCAATTTTTGCAAAAATGAAAGTCGTTTGAAAAATGTAATTTGCGTCGTCGAAAAAACACAAGATGTCTATCTCATCGAAAACACTTCAGAATACAAAGGAAAATATTTCGTTCTTGGAAATCTAATTTCGCCACCCGACGGAATCGGACCTCAACAGATCCACTTCACAAAATTAGAAAAATTGGTCAGAGAAAATGATATCAAAGAATTAATTCTCGCACTAAATCCGAGTAGCGAAGGCGAAACTACAATGTCCTTTATCTCATCAAAATTGAAAAGCAAAAATCTGAAAATCACTCGTCTGGCAACTGGTTTGCCAATAGGTGGAGATATTGAATATACAAGTTCGATGACGCTTGCAAGCGCTTTGAAAAATCGAAACGAAATATAAAAAATGGAGAAAAATTATGGCTTCAACTTCTGATTTTCGAAATGGAATGATAATAAATTTCAAAAATGAGTTATATGAAATTGTCAAATTTCAGCATGTCAAACCCGGAAAAGGTGGCGCATTTGTTCGAACAAAATTAAAAAATGTTATGAAAGGTTCTGTCATCGAAAATACATTTCGCGCTGGCGAAAAAGTCGACGAAATTCGCCTTGAAAAACATAAAATGGAATATCTCTATTTTGACGGAACTAATTATGTTTTGATGAATCCAAAAACATACGAACAGATCGAGGTAAGTTCGGAACTTTTGGGAGATAAAAAATTATTTTTCAAGGAAAATATGAGTTTAGCCGTCCTGAAAAAGGGAGATGAAATTATCAGCATAGAACTTCCGACAACTGTCAATTTGAAAGTTGATGAATGCGAGCCAGCCATAAAGGGAAATACGGTTACCGGCGCCACAAAAAATGCTGTTTTGGAAACAGGACTGAAGATTCAAGTGCCAATGTTTATCAGCCAAAATGATGTTGTGAAAGTTGATACTCGCTCTGAAGAATATCTGGAGAGAGTTTGATTGTGAAAGATGAAGAAGTAAAATTTTGTATAAAATGCGGAACAAAACTTATTGTAAAATCTGACCACGAAGGAAAAGTCAGGAAAATGTGTGCAGAATGTGATTGGATATTTTATGAAAACCCATTGCCAGCCGCTGTTTGCGTTATCTTAAATAAGAAACGAGAAATTTTGCTTATCAAACGAAAGGTCGAACCATCCGCAGGAAAATGGGCTCTACCAAGCGGATATGTCGAAATTGACCAAACTCCCGAAAAATGCGCTGTAGTTGAATTGAAAGAAGAGACCGGACTAAAAGGAAAAATTATCAGTTTTCTCGGATATAATATGCAAACTTCTCAAATATGCAAAAAAGTAATCTCATTCGGATTTCATCTAAAAAAAATTGGAGGTAAACTCATTCCCGGCGACGATGCACTCGATGCAAAATTCTTTCCAATAAAAAAAATTCCAGAACTGCCATTCTCATCGCACAAAAAATTTATCCAAATTATAAAAAAACAAAAAGGAATCTTATGACAGAAAAAAAAGAGACCCAAAAAGTTATAAACATCGACGAAACAAAAAAAGAAAAAATTTACGATATGCTGAGAAGAAAGGTGAAAAATTCTGTCTCAGATTATTTTGGCGATGAATCAAAAAAAGGAATTGAATATGTGCTGTTGCTGCCAGATTTTTTTATTTTATTGTGGAGATTGATGCAAGATAAAGAGGTTGAGAAGAATAAAAAAATTTTCATCGGAGCAATTATTGCATATATTTTGCTCCCGATTGACCTGATTCCAGATTTCATTCCTGTAATTGGATTTTTGGATGATTTGGTTTTGATTGCCATCGGATTGAATAACATTTTTGTAAAAACTGACAAAAAAATTCTACAGAAACATTGGAGTGGTGAAGGTAAAATTCTTGAGCAAATCGAAGCGATAATAAAAGTTGGAAATGAAGTTTTGTCCGAAAAAATGTTTGGAAAAATTACTCGTTTGATTGATAAATTTACCAAATAATGACGGAGTTGATTCTCGCAACAAAAAATTTGGATAAAATTATTGAGATAAAATCTGTTTTGGATAATTTGAATTTTAAGGTTTTGACATTTCGCGATTTTGAAAATTTTCCTGAAACTAAAGAGGATAAAAAAACTTTGGAAGGAAATGCTGAGAAAAAAGCGAGAGAAATCTGGAAAAAATTTCAAATTCCAGCATTAGCAGACGATACGGGACTTTTTGTAGATGCACTTGATGGTGCGCCTGGAGTTTTCAGTTCAAGATTTGCAGGTGAAAATGTCACATATAAACAAAATCGTGAAAAATTATTGAGATTGATGAAAAATATTCCTTTGCAAAAAAGAGATGCAATTTTTAGAACAATTATTGTTTTTATTTCACAAAGTGGAGAAAAATTTTCCGTAAAAGGTGAATGCAAAGGATATATTGGTTTTGAGGAAAAAGGCAAAAATGGTTTTGGATATGACAAGATATTTTATGTTAAAAATTTAGATAAAACTTTTGCAGAATTGACAATAACGGAGAAGAATAAAATTAGTCATCGTGGAATTGCTTTGAAGAATATTAACAAAATATTAAAAAAATTTAACAAGAATTTTTGAAATATAATAAAAAAATGATTTTTTTCTTGACAAGAAAAAATATTAAGGTAAAGTTTGGTCAAAAATATTTGAGTAAAAAATATTTAAAAATTATGAAGAAAAAACTTGACAAGAATATAGGAATGATAATGCTTTTTACAATTGAAAATTTATGTGGTTAAGTTAGTATGAAAAACTCAAAGATGTTCATTTCATTGTTAGGTGCCGAGTTGTTATCAATTCGGATGATTAATGTTCATTTCATTGTTAGGCAGTAGTTTGATGAGAATAATTTTTCGAACTACTATTTATTATATTAACCAAATAACTTATTAGGAGAAAAAATGAAAAAATTAACACTACTGATTATCGGAATGTTCTTGTTCAATTTTGCACTTTTTGCAGATTTATCTGATGCTGAAATTTTTGTCTATATGGAGGGCAATACCATTCATATTTCAGAAGCAGATTCATATGCATTAACTGAAGCGGATGGAGTGATTTCATTTCAATTTGCACTTTATTGTGATAATGCGAACTACACTGGATTTACGCTTGGCGATTTAGCGTCAGGAGGTATGGTAGCAGCCAATCCCGATCATTCGGATTATCCTGGTTGTGTATGGATTAGTTATATGAATATGTATGCACTTGAAGGCACAGGAGATTTGATAACGCTTGAATTTAGCACAACACCAACTCAACCTGATTACTATATCGAAGCTGGAACATTCTTGTATAATACTACTGAAATTACTAACATTGCCTATGATTATGATGGTGGCGAGAACCTTCCACCCGTCGCAGATGCTGGAGAAGACCAGACAGTAGTTGATGGAACTACGGTTACATTAGACGGTTCTGGTTCTTCTGATTCTGATGGCACAATTGTAAGTTGGGATTGGACTTGGGATGGCGGTTCTGCTTCAGGAGAGACAGTAGATGTAGATTTTGCTGTTGGAACCTATAATATTACACTAACAGTTACAGATGATGATGGTGATACGGATACAGATGATGTAGTAGTTATAGTGAGTGAAGTTGGCAATATTGATCCCGTAGCAGATGCAGGAGAAGACCAGACAGTTGATGAAGGCGATGTAGTCACATTAGACGGAACTGGTTCTTATGATCCTGATGGACG
>JACNJR010000062.1 GCA_014382495.1 Candidatus Cloacimonadota bacterium
AATAATTTAAACCAAATCAATATTTTTTAAAATTACTTGTCAAGTTTTTATATGATAACTTTCAACAACAGAAACACATCTTTCCCGTTCGCATTCCATTTCTTCATATTATCTTTTCTGCTTTGTAAAACAATCTTCACGCCGAGCGTCTCACTTTTGATATAATCGCCAAATTGCGTGAAAGTTCGCTTTATCTCTTCATCTGGCGAAAAATATGAAATCTCAATTCTATCTGTAATTTCAAAATCATTCTCTTTTCGCATAAACTGAATTTTATTAACCAGCTCTCGCGCATAACCTTCGAGCAACAAATTCTCATCCAATTTTGTGTCCAACGCAATGAAAATTTCACCTTGTTCCAGAAAGACAAAATTTTCTCTATTTTGTGTCTGAATTTCTATGTCATTTTCAGTCAGCCGAATTTCCACATTATCAATGTCGAGGTGATATGCCCGATTTTCCCTTATCTCTTCAAGCAGATGTTTCGCATCGATATTTTGCAAAACTTGAGAAATGTGCGAAATATGTTTTCCATATTTTGGACCAAGCGTTTTAAAGTTTGGCTTGATTTGATAATTCATAAACTGCTCTTTCTCCGCAACATAGACAATTTCTTTTACATTTATTTCCTCGATAATCAATGCTTTCATTCTTTCGACAATACTTTTATACTTTTCTTGAACGAATAAAGATTTCAGCGGTTGGCGAATTTTTATCTGAACTTCGTTTCTTGCAGCCCGAGCCAACGAGACGACATCGATTACAACGCGCATTTCAGATTCCAAATTTTTGTTGATGAGCGTTTCGTCATATTGCGGATAATTTTCCAAATGCACACTCTCTTTATCCGTCAGAATTTCAAAAATTTCTTCTGAAATAAATGGCACAAATGGCGCACAAAGTTTGGAGATATTTAACAAAATTTCATACAGCGTCAGATACGCAGAAATTTTATCATCTTCCATTCCAGAAGCCCAACAGCGCTTTCTTATTCGACGAACATACCAATTGCTAACCTCATCAATTACGAATTGCTGAATTGCGCGAACTGAGCGTGTCAAATCATATTTTGAATTATTTTCATTCGCTTTTTCTATCACAGAATTCAATCTTGAAATAATCCATTTGTCGAGTTCTGGTCTATTTTTGACATTTATTTTATATTTATCATATTCAAATTTATCGATATTTGCGTATGTTATGAAAAATGAGAGCACATTTTTTAGCGTTCCGATGAATTTATTGCTGACCTCTTTTATTCCATTTTCATCAAATTTTGTTGGAACCCACGGCGGACTGACTGAGAGCATATACCATCTAGTTGCATCAGCGCCGAATTTATTCAGAATTTCAAAGACATTCACCGCATTTCCTTTGGATTTGCTCATTTTGACTCCATTTTTGTCCAGAACGAGTTCATTTACGAGGCAACTTTTGTACGATGAAATTCCTTTGATATAGGTTGAAATTGCAAGCAAAGTGTAAAACCAGCCGCGAGTTTGGTCGATTCCTTCTGCGATGAAATCTGCGGGGAATAATTCTGTATCGAAATTTTCTTCATTTTCGAATGGATAATGCCATTGTGCGAAAGGCATTGCGCCGGAATCAAACCAGCAATCAATTACCTCTTTTGTGCGATGCATTTTCCCGCCACATTTCGGGCAGACAAATTCAATTTTATCTACATAAGGACGATGTAATTCGATATCTTTTGGAACTGAATCGCCGTTTGGCATTTTGCCTTTTTCGAGTAACGATTTTATCGAATCTGGCGAATCTTCTGCTTGACAATTTTCGCAAACCCAGATATTGAGTGGAGTTCCCCAATATCTGTCTCTGCCGATTGCCCAGTCGACATTATTTTCAAGCCAATCTGCAAAGCGACCTTCACCAACAAATTTTGGATACCAATTGATTTTGTGGTTATTTTCCAGCATCTTATCTACAAATTCTGTTGTTTTAATATACCAAGATTTTCGCGCGAAGTAGATAAGCGGACTATCGCATCGCCAGCAGAATGGATATGTGTGCTTTATTTGCTCGCGATGATAAAGCAGTTCTCTATCTTTCAAATTTCGAATAATCTCTTTGTCGGCATCTTTGACAAAAACATTCGCCCAATCTGTGATTTCCTTTTTGAATTTTCCCTCTTCATTTACCGCTTGAATTACAGGCAGATTATATTTTTTTCCCGTCAGATAATCTTCTTCACCAAAAGCAGGCGCAGTATGAACAATTCCCGTTCCGTCTTCCATTGTAACATAATTTGCGAGAACGACAAAAAATGCTTTTTTCTTTGGAACGACAAACGGAAAGAGCTGTTCGAATTCCATTTTTTCCAATTCTGAGCCGATGTATTCATCGACTATTTCGTAATCTTCTTTAATTACATCCAATTTTGCTTTCGCGAGAATCAGAAACTCTTTTTCAGATTTGTTACTATCTATTATCTGGATTTTCACATATTTATAATCTGGATGAACTGCGAGCGCCACATTTGAAATCAATGTCCAAGGTGTTGTTGTCCACGCAAGAAAATAAACTTTTTCATCGTTTTTGCTTTCCAATTTTTCGTTTTTAATTTTAAATTTAATAAATATTGATGGGTCTTCTGTCTCGCGATATCCAAGAGCAACTTCGTGGCTTGAAAGTGGAGTTCCACAGCGCGGACAAAATGCGACTATTTTGTTTTCTTTATAAATCATTTTATCTTTCCAGAATTGATTCAAAAGCCACCAGACAGTTTCGATATATTCATTTTTTAGCGTAATATACGGGTCGTCCAAATCGAGCCAATATCCGAGAAGTGTCGTCATTTCGCGCCATTCTTTTTCGTATTTGAAGACAGATTTTCTGCATTTATTATTAAATTTTTCAATTCCATATTTTTCAATTTCAGCTTTATTCGTGAAACCAAGCTCTTTCTGAACTTCAATTTCGACTGGCAATCCGTGAGTATCCCAGCCCGCTTTCCTCTTTACCTGAAACCCCGTCATCGTTTTATAGCGGCACACAACATCTTTTAGCGCTCTGCTAATCACATGATGAATTCCCGGGATTCCATTTGCTGTTGGAGGTCCTTCATAGAAAACAAATTTCGGAGCACCTTCGCGAATATCTTCACTTTTCTTGGCGATGTTATGTTTCTGCCAAAATTCACGAACTCTCTTTTCCAAAACGACTGATTTCTCTTTTGTATCAATCTGCTTATACATTTCTTCTCCCAAAAAATATTATTAAAAAAACCGCAACAAGCTTTCCTGCCGCGGTTTGACGCTAATTCTGTCTTGCCCGACAGGGTGGAAAAATTATAATTATTATTCCGATTTGCACTTTCATTTGTTCTTAAATGATTCTTCTGATTTTTATGTCAAGAAATTGGAAAAATAAAAAATTTCAATAGATTTCAAATCCAAAAATAGAAGTAAAACTTGACAGCAGAATCCACATAAAAAAATTTTGTCTATTAAATTTATGATGATTTAGGAAAGAGATTGTGAATAAAAAAGTTTGGCATATAATTGTAACAACAAACAGTTCTGATGATGCAAAAAGTTTTCGCTTTTCTAAAACTTTTGCTATTTCCGTTCTGGTTTTTGCGATAATTTTATTACTTTTTGGGTCGATTTCGACCTATCTTTTTTTCTCAACTCAGATAGATTTAAACAGATTGAAAAATCTTCAGACACATAATTCAAAATTGAAAATGGAAATGGGAAGAGTGAATTCTCTTTTGGACACAATGAAAATAGAGCTGGAAAATTTACAGCGAAAAGATAAAGAAGTTCGGGAACTCCAAAGTATGAATTCAATCGACGATGATATTAGGAAATTAGGTGTTGGTGGCACGCAATTTACCGATTCAACATTTTCGTATGATAAAACGCTGTTTGCTCTTCATAATGAGGTTTTACGCAAAAGTGATTTTCTTAAAAGGCAATTGGATTTTGAAAATAGCAGCTTTGAAGAGATTTCAAAATACCTTATCACCAAAAATACTATTTTCCAACACACACCGTCCATAAAACCCGTATCTGGCAGGATTTCAGACACTTACGGTTATCGAATTCATCCGATAAAAAAAATCCGTCATTTTCATCACGGAATAGATATCGCAAATCGAGTTGGTGTACCTGTCCGAGCTACTGCCGATGGCAAAATTGAGAGAAGAGGTTATCACAAGGATTACGGAAAATATGTCTTGGTTGACCACGGCTACGGATACAAAACTTATTACGCACATTTAAATAAGATTTATGTCCCCAAAGGAGATTCTGTCACGAAATACCAAATAATCGGTGAAGTTGGCGAAACTGGTTGTACAACTGGCTCTCATCTGCATTACGAAGTGCGATTTTATGGAAGGACGAAAAATCCTTGGTATTATTTTAATAAGAAAAAATCCAATATCTTTGTTGATAAAAGATATCTAAACTGATTTTATTTGCCTTAAAAAACAAGCAGGAAAATTGAAAAAAACATTCATTTTCTGTAACAATGATTACAAAGATTTTCATCTTGATTTTACAAAATTATCGGGAACAATAATTGCTGCGGATGGTGGCGCAAATTTTCTTTGTGAAATCGGAATATTTCCGCATATTTTGATTGGAGATTGTGATTCAATTCTACCGAAAAATTTGGAATTGTTAGAAAAAAAATCAATTGTAAAAAAATTTCCAGTTGATAAAGATAAAAGCGATACAGAACTCGCCCTTGATTATTGTATGAAAAACGATTTTCGCGATATCGTTCTTATAAATGCGCTTAATGGAGCACTTTCTCATTCACTTGCAAATCTTTTTTTAATCGAAAAATATGTAGAAAATCGCGATATTAATTTGCACTTTCTCAATCGAAAAAATGAGATATTTGTTGTAAAAAATCACATTAATCTTTCTACAGAAATTGGCTCAAAAATCTCTCTTATTTCACTTACAAATTTTGTAAATGTGGAAGAAATGAGCGGTTTGAAATTTTCATTAAAAAACGAAAAACTTTTCCGAAAAAGTAGTCGCGGAATTAGCAATAAATGTCTCGAGCAAAAAGTATCAATAAAAATTTCATCGGGAATTTTACTTGTAATCAAAGCGAGGTAAAAAATGAGTGAAATAAAATTTGAAAAGGCGTTAAATCGCCTTCAAGAAATTGTTGATTTGATGGAATCTGAAAATCTTGATATCGAAAAATCTTTGGAATATTATGAAGAGGGAGTTAAATTGGTGAAAAATTGTTCTGATAAATTAAGAAAAATTGAGAATAAAATTTCTCTTCTTTCTGAAGAATCTAATCAACCTTCAGAAAAATAAAATTTAAATTTTAGGAGTTTCATAATGACCAAAATGATGCGTCTAAAAAAGGATGTAAAAGAGAAGCGAGAATTAGTCAACATCACGATTGACAGGTTTTTGCCGCGAAAAGATGAATACCCAAAAATGGTTCATAAGGCGATTCGTTATACGCTTTTTGCCGGCGGAAAAAGAATCCGTCCATATCTTGCCGTGACCGTTTATCAGCTTTTTGGGAAAATTGACAAAAAGATACTTCCCATCGCAGCTGCGCTCGAACTCATTCATACTTATTCATTGATTCACGATGACCTTCCAGATATGGATAATGATGATTATCGGCGTGGAAAACTCGCATCTCACAAAATATTCGGCGAAGATATTGCCCTTTTGGCTGGCGATGCACTTATCATTGAGGCGTTCAAAATCTTGAATACAGTCGATGTTAAATCTAAAACCAAAATAAATTTGATAAAAGAATTTGCAGAATTTACTGGCGATATGGGACTTATTGCAGGACAAGCTGTGGATATTGAAAGCGAAGAGAAATCCGTTTCTCGGAAGACCGTCGATTTTATTCATCAAAATAAGACGGCAAAATTGATAACAGCAGCTGTTCGTTTCGGTGCGATTTTGGCTGACACAAGCGAGGAAGACCTTAGGCGAATTACAGAATTTGGCGAAACCATTGGTCTCCTTTTTCAAATTGTTGACGATATTTTGGATGTGGAAGGTTCCAAACAAAAATTGGGGAAACGTCCCGGATTCGATGCTGTGCACGGAAAAGCTACTTATCCCAAAATATTCGGATTGGAAAATGCAAAAGCAAAAGCAGAAGAATTGAAAAATAAAGCTCAGACAATTATCTCTTTCTACGGTTCCAAAGCAGAGTTTCTAAAAAAAATCTGTACCTATATCACAACGAGAGAATTTTAATGCTTAAAGTAAAAATAAAAAAAATTTCTGAATTTGCTAAATTGCCCAAAAAAATGACGCCACACTCTTCTGGATATGATATTTTTTCTAATAATTCTGACGAAATAATAATTCCACCTCAAAAAGTTGTCCTAATTCCAACAGGATTTGCTCTTGAAATTCCACAAAAATATGAAGCGCAGATTCGTCCGAGAAGCGGTCTGGCAATCAATCATAAAATAGGAATTCTAAACTCGCCAGGCACAATTGATTCCGATTTTCGCGGCGAAGTGAAAATAATCGCATACAATTTTGGTAAGAAAGATTTCATCGTAAAAAATCATATGCGAATTGCTCAATTAATATTTTCAAAGGTTGAAGATGTGATTTTCCAAAAGAGTGATTTGCTCGGCGAAACTGACAGAAATTCTGGCGGATTTGGTCATACAAAATTATAAAAAATGAATATTGAAAATTTATCAAAAAATGATTTGAAGCAGTTGGCAACAAAACTCAAGAAAGAGAAAAATGCTGTCATTTTGGTTCACAATTATCAACTTCTTGAAGTTCAGGCAATTGCAGATTTTGTTGGAGATTCTTTGCAACTTGCGAAAGAAGCAGCCAGAACAGATGCGGAAATAATTCTCTTTTGTGGTGTGCTTTTTATGGCAGAAACTGCAAAAATACTTTCGCCAAAAAAAACAGTTTTGCTTTCACATCCAAATGCTGGCTGCCCGATGGCTGATATGATTACAGCCACGCAATTAAGAGAATTAAAATCCCAATATCCGAACGCTGAAGTGGTATGTTATGTAAATTCTTCTGCGGCAGTAAAAGCCGAAAGCACCGTTTGTTGCACCTCGTCAAATGCAGTTGAAATTGTTGGTTCAATTGCAAAAGAGAAGAAGATTATCTTTGTTCCAGATAAAAACCTCGGCGCTTATGCTGCTAAAAAAACTGGCAGAGATTTGCTTCTTTGGAATGGATTTTGCATCGTCCATCATCAAATAACTTATCAAGATGTAAAAATCGCGCGAGAAAAATATCCCGATTATTTGTTAATCGTTCATCCAGAATGCAAGCCAGAAGTTTGCAAATATGCCGATGCCGTCGGCTCTACAAGCCAAATAACCAAATTTGTAAAGTTACACGAAAAAGTGATAATAGGCACCGAAATTGGATTATTTCATCAATTGGTGCAGAAATATCCAGAAAAAAAACTCGTCCCTTTAAGCGAAAAAATGCTCTGCAAGAATATGAAAAAAACAGATTTACAGACCGCAATTGCAACTCTTCTCGAAGAGAGAAACGAAATTTCACTTCCAGCCAAAATTATTGAAAATGCGCAAACATCTTTGGAGAGAATGCTCCTTTTCTCTTAATGAAATCTTACACTTTGGATGACCTTCAATTCCAAAATCTTAAAATTTTCCAGAGCAAAAATGGATATCGCAATTCCGAAGATTCTCTGATTCTTCTAAATGTAATAATTGAAAATATCGGAGAGAATTTTTCTGGAATCGCTTTTGAATTCGGAACCGGCTGTGGAATTATTTCAATCCTCCTTGCTGCAAAAAAACAAAAAATCAGAATCACAGCAATTGAAATTCAGGAATCTTTATTCCAAATTGCATATAAAAATATCGCGAGAAATCATCTGAAAAAAAACATAGATATTTTCAAAATGGATGGTAAAAAGATAAAATTATATTTTCCGAAAAAAAAATTTGATTTTGCATTTTCCAATCCGCCATATTTTCCAATTGGAAGAGGGCGACTTAGCCCAAATTTAGAAAAAAGAAATGCCAGATCTGAAATTTTATGTAATATGAATGATGTTCTTTCTGGTTTTGAATTTCTTCTAAAAAAATTTGGAATTGGTTTTATTATTTATCAGAGTTTTCGTTGGAAAGAATTCGATGAAAAAATCAGAACAAATTTCAAATCACTTGTCGTGCAGAAATATTATTTTTTCGAAAATTTAAGAAAAAGGTTGCCTGAAAATCTTGCTAATTCTCATTTGAGAAGTAATCTTTTTGTTGCAAAATTTATGAAAAATTAAAATGTCAAAATCAATAAGTCAATTTGGAAAACTTTATAAAAATTTGGTCTGTTATCTCATTTTTATCTGGCTAATATTTTTTATATTTGGAATCATCATTTTTGGAATAAATTCTTTTGTGAAAAAAATCACATTTGAAACTGATAGAAAATTATATTCCGCACCTTTGATATTGCATTTTTCTTCTTCACTCGATTCAAATCAAATTATTGCGGAATTTAAAAAGATAGATTTTTTGCAAAATATTGAGTATAAATCCGCCGAAGAAAACATCTCCAAAATGAGTGAAAAATTTGGTATAGAAGGATTGAAAAAGTGGATCTCTAAAGATGAACTGAATGATTTCCTTATTCTTTATATTAATGCCAAAAAATTTTCTGCGGACAAATTTCAAAAATTTATCACAGAAATTTCGGCAGATAAAAGATTTGAATCGATTGATTTTGATGGAGAAAAAATATTGCTTTGTGGCAAAATTAAGAAATCGATAGAGAAATATGAACTTTATCTTTTGGCAACCATTACTTTGATAGCTTTGGTATTTCTTTCTTTTATCAGATTTTTTATGAGATATTTTCAAAAAGAAAAGTGGAAACTGTGGAAATCAAAAGGATTAAAACTTTATAAATTTCAGCATTTTGTAATGGAATTGTTAATATTAATTTTTGCTTTATTCATCAGTTTTGGGTTTACACTTATTTTTGCACAAAATAAATTACAGATATTTTTCGGAGAAAAAGTGTTCAGTTTTCATTCAGAATATTTTGCAATTTTTTATCTTTTTGGCAGTTATATTATTATTTCGTTAATAAATTTAATCTCGAAAAAAGATGCTTGATAAAAAGCAAATTCCCAATATTATCACCTTATTTAGATTGGTTCTTATTCCATTTTTCGTTTTTTTTGCGGTCCAAGGACATTATTTTGCATCACTTCTTATCTTTGCAATTGCTGCACTTTCTGATGTGGTTGACGGCTTTATCGCGAGGAGATACAACCTTGTTTCAAATTTCGGCAAACTTTTTGATCCATTGGCAGATAAAATTCTTGCCGCTTCAGCATTAATAATAATTTCCGGTTGGGGTTTTGTCGGCTGGTGGATAGTTGCATTGATTTTGTCTCGTGATATTTTGATGACTTTATTGCGTCATTTTCTTACAAAAAAACAGATTTATTTAGCTGCAAATTGGGGAGGGAAATTAAAAACAACTTTGCAGTTTATTGCAATAATTTTTGTTCTTTTTTACAAAGCTTTTATGCCGGAATTAGAAATTGTTAAACTTTCAATTTTGATTATGTTTGTAATAATTGCGATTTTAACTTGGCTTTCTGCGGCACTCTATATTTTTCAAACAGGAAAGAAATATGCTAAATAATTCCATTCGATATTTTCTATTATTTGTGATAATTATTTTCTCAAGTTGCGGAGATTCGGAATCTACGCATAAATCTTCTGCCGATATTCGCAAACCGCTTTCTTGGGGAAAGTCGGATGTGATCTTTATCTTCGCAGATAAAATGATTTGGGATTATGGAAAGTTGGAAATCGAAAAATCATTGGAACGGGAATTTTTTACAACAAGAAATGAAAAACTCTTTACACTTCGAAAAGAAGAGGCAAAAGATATTAAAAAATATTACAAATTTGCCAATTTGCTCTTTTTCTGCAACTTGAATTCTGACAATCCTACTTCCAAATATGTGAAAAGCGTTTTGTCAAATCAATCTCACGCTTTGTCCGATTCCATTCCTGCAAAAATTTATATTTCAAAAAATCTCTGGGCGCAAAATCAAATTGTAACTTTTGTAATTGGAAAAGATGCAGAATCACTTTTGCTGCACACTTTCGAACAATCCGATGTAATTTTTGATGTTTTTAAAAATCGTGAGCGAGAACGGCTGAAAAATCTAATTTACAAACCTGGATTGAACAAAAAAGAGACGGAATATTATGAGCAGAATTATCCTTGGCAGATTGATTTGCCGAAACAATATATCACATTCAAGCGAGATGATGAAAATCATTTTGTCGCATATTTGCTTCGTGTGAAAAAATATCCTGACAGATTTTTGGCTATTTATTGGGAGGAAATGGCTAAAAATGAAATAAATAAAGATTGGCTTTGGAATAAAAGATTGGAATTGGGCAAAAAATATTACGATGCCGATGAATTTTCCAAGTGCGATGTAACTCAAAAAAAAGTGAAATTTCTTACTTATGATACATTCAAACTTTCTGGACGATGGCAAAATCCAGACAATTTCGTCGGTGGAGCATTCACAAGTTTTGCTTTTTATGACGAAAATCAGAAGATTGCATATCTGATTGACAACTCTGTTTTTTTCCCTGAAGGTAACAAACTGCGAGCACTTTTAGCATTGGAAATAATTAGCGAAACATTCAAAACTAATTATCGAGAAAATGAAGAGAATTAAGAAAACATTATATTTTACTTTAACACTAATCATTATATTGATTTTAATAGATTCCGTCTTATTTACACAAAATACAAAAACAAATCGGCTTAATCATTTTCGCACCTCTCCACTAATTATTAATGAGATTATGTTTAAGCCAAATACTTCAGCCGGGAATAAAGAATGGATAGAAATTTTTAATC
>JACNJR010000064.1 GCA_014382495.1 Candidatus Cloacimonadota bacterium
ACGGCGTGTCAGTCTTCGTTTGTCGCTCCGCTCCAAGCGAAGACTGGTGGAGCTAACGGGGCTCGAACCCGTGACCCTTTGTCTGCCAGACAAATGCTCTCCCAACTGAGCTATAGCCCCACAAATTTCTTCAAGTTAAAAATTACATATTCTCGATAATCTTCTGACCAAATTCAGATGTCTTAAGTTTAGTTGCGCCTTCCATCTGACGCTCAAGGTCGTATGTAACTGTTTTGTTGGAAATGGTCTTTGCAAGTGAAATTTCTATCATTTTACCGGCTTCATTCCAGCCCATATATTTTAGCATCATCACGCCAGATAAAATCAACGAGCTCGGATTTACCTTATCCATTCCTGTATATTTTGGAGCCGTTCCGTGCGTTGCTTCAAAGAGAGCAATTTCATCTCCGATATTTGCGCCTGGAGCAAGACCAAGTCCGCCAACCTGTGCTGCACACGCATCGGAAAGATAATCGCCATTTAAGTTTGGTGTGGCAATTACGCTATATTCATCCGGACGAAGAAGAACCTGCTGGAACATCTGGTCTGCAATTCTATCTTTTATCAGGATTTTTCCTTCTGGCATTTTGCCGTCAAAATCATCCCACAACTCCTGTTCAGTAACGATCTTATCGCGATATTCTTCTTTGGCAAGTTCATATCCCCAATCGCGAAATGCACCTTCTGTGAACTTCATAATATTACCTTTATGAACGAGTGTTACGCTCGGCAGATTCTGAGCAATCGCATAATTTATCGCTTTTCTGACTAATCTTTTTGTGCCGGTAACAGAAATCGGCTTGATGCCAATTCCGCTATCCAGACGAATCTTTTTATTAAATCCATCTTTTAGAAAATTTATGATTTTTTTCGCATCAGCTGAACCTTCCTGAAACTCAATTCCGGCATAAACATCTTCTGTATTCTCTCTGAAAACAATCACATCCAATTTTTCAGGATGTTTAACTGGACAAGGAACGCCTTTATACCAACGGACCGGACGAACACAGGCATATAAATCAAGAATTTGTCGCAACCCAACATTCAAAGAGCGAAATCTGGGAGTTACATATTCGGAGCCACACTTTATACATTTTTGCGGTCGTTTGCCATCAATCCCATCCTGCTCTTTTGAGCAGACAAGGCAGACATAATCGAATTTTCCTACTGGAGTTGTGAGCGGACCTTTTATTGCGATTTTATATTTCCGAATTTCATTTAGTGATTCCTTTGGTAAGATATTATCATTGCCATATTTTTTCAGTGCAGACAGTCCAGCATGGATTTCCAGCCACTCGATTTTTTTCTCTCCATTATAACTTTTTTCAACAGCAGCATCAAGAACTTTTTTGGTTACTCGCCAGATATCTGGTCCCATTCCATCACCTTCGATAAACGGAATTATTGGATTGTTCGATTCAATATTTTTCATTTTCACCTCTTTTATAATTTGATTTTTTTAGCAAACCATTCACCAATTTTTAGATATTCGATTTCCTTCAAATCAATTTTCAATAAAGCATATTTTGGATCATCGGCTTGTGTCCAAAATTCTTTTATGTAAGGAATAATATCCATAATTTTCTGTTTTATTTCAATATTTTTTTCCAATTTTGCGATTCCTAAACTGCGAATATATCCTTCATTTTTGTCATCTTTGATCGTTAGACAAAATTCTACATTTGGATATTTTTTGATCTGTTTGACTTTCGCATCTTCCATGCCGGTTGCGATATAGAAGTTTTTATCATAAAAAATTAAAGTTACAGGACGCACTCGCGGATAATTTTCTCCAAAAGTCGCAAGGTAAACCTTTTGTGTCTGTTTGAAATGACCCCATACCTCTTTTTTCAATTTTTCAGACATTTTTTTCCTTTTTAAATTAGTTTATTATGAGTTCAGCAAAATAACATTTTGGTGTCATTTCCAACCTGATTGGGAATCCACAAATTTTCATTTCTATTGGATTCTCGTTTTCACGGGAATGACAAAGAGGATATAATTGATTATTTTGCATAACTCATTTTAAAATATAATTTTATGGATATTTTTTGCTAATATAATTCAGCAAACCGCCAGCAAGAAGTATTTCACGCTCTCTTTTGTTCAGATTTAATTTTACTTTGAATTCAAAATTTCTGGATAAATTTTTGATGATATAAATTTCATCATTTTTCATTGCATTTGCAATTTTTTCAAAAGCAAGTTCGTCAGATTGTCCAATTTTATCATAATCATCAGGACTTTTAAAAATCATCGGAATGATTCCAAAATTTATCAGATTTGCAAGATGAATTCGTTCTATTGATTTTGCGATAATCGCCTTTACGCCGAGATATGCAGGACAAATTGCAGCATGTTCACGCGATGAACCTTGACCATAACTTAAACCAGCAACAATGAAATTTGCACGATTTTTTCCCTTATTTTTCAAACATCGATTTGGAAAAGTTTTATCGACAGGTTCAAACACAAATTCAGAATATTTTGGAATGTTGGAGCGATATTTCAGACGAATTCCAGCTGGCATAATATGGTCAGTTGTGATTTTATCCTCAACTTTAAGCACAATTTCACCTTTGAGATTTTCAGCAAGTTTCTCACCTTTTGGTGGGTCACCAATATTCGGTCCACGGTAAATTTCAACATCTCTGTTTTTGCGAAGGAAAACCATACTATCGTCAATCTTGAATTTTTCAGGTATTTCAATTTTTTGTAGAATTTTCATATCCAATTTTCGCGGGTCAGTGATTTTTCCAGTAATTGCGCAAGCAGCAGCAGTTTCAGGACTTGCGAGATAGACATTTGCAGAAGCGGTTCCTGAGCGTCCTTTGAAATTTCGATTATTTGTCCGAATTGAAATCGCATCTGTTTGAGGTGCCTGCCCATTTCCAATACAAAATCCGCAAGCAGATTCCATAATTCGAGCGCCAAAATCAATCAAATCTGACAACGCACCATTTTCTGAAATCATCCTGAAAACCTGCTTTGAGCCGGGTGCAACAACAAAACTGAGATGTGCTGGCAACTTCTTTCCTTTCACCATTTTTGCAACTGTCATCAAATCTTTATATGAGGAATTTGTGCAGCTTCCAACGCAAACTTGGTCAACTTTTTTTCCCACCAAATCTTTTACCAAACAGATATTTCCTGGACTGTGTGGCGTTGCAAATCTTGGTTCAAGTGTTCCCAAATCGATATCGATTATTCGGTCATATTCAGCATTGTCGGCGGCTTTTAGTTCTGTCCAACCATCTTCACGATTCTGCGCTTTAAGAAACGAGAATGTGATTTCATCGCTTGGAAAAATTGAAGTTGTAACTCCTAATTCGGCACCCATATTTGTAATTGTTGCCCGTTCTGGAACAGAAAGAGTTTGGACTCCATCTCCGCCAAATTCAACCATCCAGCCGACATTCCCTTTGGTTGAGAGTAATTCCAAAATATACAAAATAACATCTTTTGAGGTTACCCAATTTTGGAGTTTTCCAGTCAGATTTATTTTTAGAACTTTTGGAAATGTGATGTAAAAAGGCAATCCGGCAAGAGCGCAGGCAACATCCAATCCGCCTGCACCAATCGCCATCATTCCGATTCCGCCTCCAGTTGGAGTGTGGCTGTCAGAACCGAGTAAAGTTTTGCCAGGAAGTCCAAATCTTTCCAGATGAACCTGATGGCAGATTCCATTTCCGGCTTTTGAATAGCGAATTCCAAATTTTTCTGCAATTGTCTGAAGATATTTATGGTCGTCAGCATTTTCAAATCCCATTTGGCTTGTGTTGTGGTCAACATAACTGACGGAGAGTTCGGTGCTTATCTCCGTCACATTCATCGCTTCGAATTCGAGATATGCCATTGTGCCAGTTGCGTCTTGAGTAAGAGTTTGGTCGATTTTTATGGCGACAGTTTCACCGGCTTTCATCTCGCCTTCAATAAGATGAGATGCAATTATTTTCTGAACTATGTTCATACTTATTTGATTCCGACCACCTTCTCCAACATATCGGTTGTGAGAGATTTTGGTCGCTCTATCGGATAGCCGAGAGCCCTGTCCCAAACTATATTTGAAGAAATTCCTATTGCTCGTCCAATGCCAAAGAGAACGGTATAAAATTCATATTCTTTGATTCCATAATGCCATTGAATTACGCCGGATTGAGCGTCAACATTTGGCCATGGATTTTTGGCATGACCATGTTTTTCCAGAATTGGCGGAACCACTTTGTAAAGGATATCAACATATTTGAATATCGGGTCATTTGGCAGATGGCTCAAGCAGAATTTTCGTTGAGCAGCATAACGAGGATCTGTCTTTCTGAGAACTGCGTGACCAAATCCGGGAATAACTCCACCAGAATTTAGAGTGTCCCAAACGAATTTTTTCATCTCTTCTTCATTTGGAGTTTTTCCACCCATTTTATCCATCACACCTTGAATCCAGCGAAGCACCATTTCGTTGGCAAGCCCATGCAATGGACCGGCAAGAGCATTGAGTGCTCCGGAGATTGCATAATAAATATCAGACAGTGTGCTTGCAATTAAATGCCCAGTATGAGCGCTTGCATTTCCACTCTCATGGTCGGAATGCAGGATGAAATAGAGCCGAGCAATATCATCATACGGCTTGTCGATTCCCATCATATGAGCGAAATTTCCACCAAAATCAAGTTTTGGATCTGCGGCAATAATCTTATCGTCGCGATATTTCATTCTGAAAATGTGCGCTGCAATTACGGGAAGTTTTGCAATGAGATTCATCGCATCTTCATAAGTTGGATCCCAATAATCCATTTTGTTCAGACCTTTTCTGTACGCTTTGACAAATTCTGCTTCCTTCTGCAAAGATAGTATAGCTGCCGAAAACATCGCCATTGGATGTGAATCCTTTGGCATTTTGTGAAGAACATCAAACACATATTTCGGCACTTCTGCGCGCTGCTTAAATTCTTCCGCAAGTTCGTTTACTTCGTTCTCTGTTGGAATTTCACCAGTCAATAAAAGATGTACAATTCCTTCGACATACGGCATTTCACAACCGGGCACTTTGGGTAATTTTTCCAAAGTTTCCGGGATGGTGTTTCCGCGAAATCGAATTCCTTCATACGGGTCAAGATATGAAATATCTGTAACCAAACATTTCACGCCACGCATACCGCCGATTGCTTGAGCAATGCTGACTTCACCAAGTTTTTTGTCGCCATATTCTTTAACCAATTTGGTTATTCTTGGTCGCCATTGCTCAATATTCTCTTTAAGTTTTCTTTTTAATTGAGACATCATATCCTCCGTTTTTTTTATTCTTAAAACTTAAATTTATTATTTTCATCAATTTCATTATTATTTTTTTGATGTCAAATTATTTATTTATTTCAGATAAAAATTGTTCCGCGATAATTTTCTTAGTTATTTTTGGAATTGCACTTTCAACTTTTTCGGTACATTTTTCAGAAAAAGTTTCAATTTCCTCAACTTCAATTGCATAGATTACAATTTTTTCAGGAACTTCTTCACCTTTTTGTTTATAAATTTCAAGCGCTTCGAAGAAACTCATATCGTGTGGTGGCGCATTGAGTGAGGTTTTGCTAAAATCATCTACCGAAAAACAGTGCAAAGTGCCGGGTTTAGATTTCCCTGTTTTTATTGAATCAACAAGAATAATTTTATCATATCCGACAACCTCATCCATAATGCGAAAACCAGCAGCTGCAGCTTCAATTAGTTGAATATTTGGAAATCGCTTAGCAATTCTTTTTGCAACTTTTATTCCTACCGAATCGTCAGAAAGAATTGGATTTCCAAGTCCGAGAATAGCTGTTTTTAATCTATTTTTTGTAGACATAAATCTATACAAATTAATGTTAATTGTTTTATAAAAAAAACAGATCCAATATTCAAAGAACACAAAGAGATAGATTTGAAAACAGTCACCTTAATTCCTTGTGTTCTTTATCTTTTAAACTAATTAATCTCTGCGAACAGTTTTTACAATCTCATTATTCTGATGAATGTTTACTATCAATGGTGCTTTCCCTGGCAAAGAATGTGTTGCACAAGCCAAACAAGGATCGTATGGTCGGAACGCCATTTCTACCATATTCAAAAGCCCATCATTCACTTTACCATTTTTGATAAGATTTTTTGCAGCTTTTGCAATTGACATAGACATTGCAGCAGAATTCCCAACTGTTGCTACTATCAAGTTAGCAGCTGTTAAAATGCCATTCTCATCGGTCTTGTAATGATGTATCAATGTTCCGCGTGGAGCTTCCACAATTCCTACGCCTTCGCTCGGAGTTTTGGTTGGGATATTCCTGATATCCGGATTGGTGATGGTTTCGTCTTCCAACAATTTAACCATATGTTCAGCAGAATACATCACTTCAACCAATCTTGCCCAATGAAATGCCAAAGTGTGATGAGACGGTTTTCCGCCAAGTGTAGTAAACATCTTTTCATATTCCGCTTGAGCGAGCGGAGTGGACATTCCGTCAGATGCATTCAATCTTGCAAGAGGTGCGACTCGATATACACCGCTATCTTTTCCGTCCACAAAACCTTTCCAACCCACATTTTTCAAATATGGAAATTTGATATAACTCCACGGTTCAACATGTTCTACAATGTGGTCTAAATAATCCTTACCTTCAAATTTTGCAAATTCTTTTCCATTGGGATCGACTACTCGAACTTTTCCGTCATAAAGATCCACCTTATTGTTTGCATCGACCAGACCCATATAATATGTTTCGTGCTTGAAAATATCTCCAACTATCAGATCGACATATGCTTTGTTTTTCAGAACGATATCTTCAAAAATTTGAAGCGTAAATTTGGCGAATTCAACTGTATCTTTAGCAGTTTTTAGAAATTCTTCTCGTTCTTCTTTTGTGACGCCTTTGGAAACTCCGCCCGGCAGTCCACAGACAGGATGAATAACCTTTCCACCCAATGTCGTAATAATATGTCTCAATCTTTTTCGCGCCACAATAACTTGCGTGCCAATTTCTACGCCAACTTTTCCAATCACACCCAAAATATTTCGTTCCGCAGGCGGAGCATCAGGTCCGACAACAAAATCAGGTCCACCAAGAAAGAAGAAATGTAGAAGGTGGTCTTCCATCATAAATGCATCGTAAATCAAACGACGGATTTTCACAGCAGTTTCAGTCGGCTTTACATTATAAACTGCATCAACAGCCTTTGTAGACGCCATATGGTGAGTGGTTGGACAGACACCGCAGATACGAGGAGTAATGCGAGGCATTTCTTCCACAGGTCGTCCGATGCAGAATTGTTCAAATCCTTTCAGTTCTGGAACTTGTAAATATGCATTCTTTACATTTCCAGCATCATCAAGGAAAATCTCTATTTTCCCGTGACCTTCCAATCTTGTGATTGGGTCAATTGTAATTTTTTTAGCCATTTTTATTACTCCTTTTTATCCATTCTTTTTCTTCGCAGCAGAGAAGTTGGCAGAGAGAAGCGGTAGAATGTTCCGGCAGGATCGACAATCTGATCCATAAGTTTGTTCACGTCCTCTTCGCTCATATTCTCTTCACCTTCCAAGCCCACGATTGATGCGAGTGCAGAAATCATTTTGCCACCCATATCCTTAACTTCTGGTGGCGGTCCGAAACAACCTCTACACGGCATATTTACGGTGATACATCTTCCATCACCCTCTTCACTACAACCAGAACGAGTGACAGGTCCAAGGCAGATAACTCCCTCTTCAAGAAAACATTTTTTGGGGTCAACTTCTGTGAGAGAAATTCTTTTTATTTCATTAATAGAGAGTTTCTCCGGCTTGGAATCGTTTCGTTCACAAGTATCACAAAGTGATTTTTCTGGTGCAATCACGCTTCCTTTTTCAGGCAATTCTCCCGATAGAATTGCATTCAATGCAGTCATAATAAGATGCTTAGGCGGTGCACAACCAGGCAGATAATAATCTACATCTATTACCTGATCCAAACTTTTCACAGTATTATGAAAACCTGGCAGAGTCAATTCGCCTTCTGGCATTTTGCTAATCTTTTGTGGAACAACATTGTTGGGATTATCAACAGAAGGACAGCTCTTTCCGTAAGAGGATTCAAAGATGCTCTCCTTATCGCAGAAATTTCCCAATCCCGGAATTCCACCCATGTGTGAACAGGCACCGAAAGCGACCACCATCTGTGCTTTTTTTCTAAGAAGATGTGCCATCTCTTCCTGCTCATCCGTACGAATTGCTCCATTAATGAAAGCGACCGTCAACTCACCATCTTTCATCTCTCGAACATCGCTATATTTGAAGTCCATTGCACAGGGCCAAAATACGATATCCACGAGTTCTACAACTTTCAGAATATCTTCATTGAGATCTACAATTGCTTCTTCACAACCACCACAAGATGCACACCAATAAAATGCTACTTTTGGTTTTGCCATTTATTCCTCCTATTTATCTTCATATTTTTTTAGTTTATCCTAAAAGAACTATTAAGCTTTTTTATATCATTTTTCTTCATATCTTCCGCAAAAAAATCATCCGGATTATAGTATTCCAAGTTTTTACTTTCCGGTGCGGGACTATGAATAAATCTGCGTTTATACAGAATACGGGGAGCGATTCGGGGAACAGTTAAACTTGCATCCATAAGAAAGAGAATTTTTTCATCTCCTTTTTCTTTAATCGCCTGATCTAGGGCTTCCTGCAAATCTGTAAACCCACTAATGAAAATATCATTCAGCAAATTTGGTTCAAGCTTTGTATAAGACCAGATCGATGCCCATTTCATTATTTCCGCCATTTTTGATGCTTTGTGATAACCAAATTTGTAACCTTTTGCAATCCGCTCAAGTGCTTCGTCTGGATCTCTGACCTCACTTAATAATCGCACAAATGTCTCATCACCGATACCTTTTCTGCAACTGGCGACCAGAATAAGAATTCCATTCGAATTAAGCGCGAATTTGCTATTATCAATTGCCTTTTGGGATTGATAAAGGTCAATATCCATCGGATATGGCACAACAGCAACAACAATGTCTGCTTTGTCTTTTATCTCCACAGAAAATACATCTTTTGCTTTTTCGCAGGCGAGTTCGAATGCTTTATGTGTCTCACCACAAACACAGTAATATACCTTATGGCTTTTATTCAACACAGTTTGAAGTGAGAAGATTTTTTTATCTTTTGAGATAAAATCAAATGCTTCTTCAATATCTTCTCGTACAGGATTTCCTTTTGTGACAAGTGCTTTTGCAGTGAATTTAAGTGCCATTTCATGATTTTGAGTAATTGTTTTGTATCCAGAAATCCCAGGCAAAAATGACTTTGCTCCACCTGTATATCCGGCAAAATAATGTGGTTCCACAGAAGTTATGTAGGCAATTTTTTTGGTTTCCATCACCATCTTATCAAAATATACATTCGTGCCATTTTTGGTTTTGCCAATCAAAACATTTTCATTGTCATTCTTCGCATTATGAGAGAATATTTTCCCTTTTAATTCTTTATAATGCTCGCCAAATATTTCGAGATATTCATCTTCAGATGGCGCTCTGTGCATCCCTGTTGCAACCATGAATTTGACATCTTTATTCTTGATTTTTTTCCAAAGCAGATCAATTATCCTCGCTGTTGGTGTCGGTCTTGTCGCATCATTTACAATAAAGAGGATTGTCTCATCACCTTTTATGAAATCATCAAAGCTTTGCGATCCAACAGGATTTTCAATTGCTTCAAGCAAGATTTCATTTTCAGAGTGGATTTCCACACTGTTCGGATAGATTATTTCACCAACATTTTGCTCAGGAAGAGATACTGTTAATTCTTCTCCCCAATAAGGGATTTTAATTTTCATTAAATCAAATTTTCCGTTTCAAGTTGTTCAATCACATCTTTCACTTTTCCAGCAGAAAGATGTAAAGCTTGCTTCTCTTCTGTGGTTAATGTCAGTTCAATTATTTCTTCAACTCCATTCCTTCCAATTTTTATTGGAACTCCAGCAAACAAGCCTTCAACGCCATATTCACCTCGAAGATATGCTGAGCAGGGAACGATTCTTCTTCTATCTCGTACAATGCATTCCACCATTTCTGCAACAGAACTTCCCGGTGACCAGTATGCACTTCCGGTTTTGAGATATGATACTATTTCTCCGCCTGCTTTTCTGGTTCTTTCAACCAATCTATCAATTGTTGATTTTGGGAGTAATTCTGTAATTGGAATTCCATGCACAGTAGAATATCTCGGCAATGGAACCATAAGATCGCCATGTCCGCCAAGCACTAAAGCTGTTACATTTTTTGGGCTTACGCCAAGCTCGCTTGCAATGAAATATCTAAATCTTGAAGAATCTAAAATGCCAGCCATTCCGATAACCTTTTTTAATGCAAATCCAGTCACCTTCAGAGCAACATAAGCAAGAATATCAAGCGGATTTGAGACCGTAATAAGAATAGTGTTGGGTGCATATTTAGCAACATCTTTGGCTACTTGTTTCATAATTTTGATATTATCTCGAAGCAAATCCTCTCTTGACATACCGGGCAATCTCGGTTTTCCTGCAGTTACAACCACAACATCAGAATCTTGTATTTTTGATACTTCAGAATATCCACAAATAGAGACATCATATCTTCTTATGGGTGAGGCTTGAACAATATCCATAGCAATACCTTCTGCCCAATTCTTAATAACGTCTATTAAAATCACATCTGCAACCTTTTTTTCTATAAGGTATAGCGCTGTTGCTATACCAACTTTACCACTTCCAATTATACTTACTTTCATTTTGGCCTCCTATATTGCTAATGATTCAATTGTTTTATAAATCACATCTGCTGATTCTTTTAGCTCTTCTTGAATTTCAAGGGAG
>JACNJR010000067.1:0-7609 GCA_014382495.1 Candidatus Cloacimonadota bacterium
AAAAAAAATGGCTCCACAGGAGGGATTTGAACCCCCGACAAAGTGGTTAACAGCCACCTGCTCTACCACTGAGCTACTGTGGAACCTTTTCAAAAAAAAATACTTGGTTGGCTTTTGTGTATTTTTGTCAAGAAAAATTTATATTAAGAAGCAATTTCTTCTCTCTTTTTTGAAATCTGTTTTGATTTCTCTTTGAGAATTGGGTCATTATTTCCCAAAATCACATCTTCGGTGATGATACATTCATCAACTTCGGTCATCTCTGGTAATCGAAACATAATATCCGTCATTATTGATTCCAATATCGCACGCAAACCTCTTGCTCCAGTTTCGTGTTTAATAGCAATTTTTGCAACTGCTATAAGTGCTTTTTTTTCAAATTTCAACTTAACATCTTCCAAATCAAAAAGTGCCTGATACTGTTTGCACAACGAATTTTTGGGATTTGTAAGAATCTGAATTAATGCTTTTTCATTCAGTTCAGAAAGAGTTGTAGTAACAGGTAAACGCCCAACCAATTCTGGGATAATTCCATATTTTAGAAGGTCTTGCGGTTGAACTTTTTTTAGAATTTCGCTCCGATTTTCTGAATGAGCGCCGACTAATTTTGCCCCGAATCCGACAGTTTTCTTATTGATTCTTCGCTCAATAATTTTTTCTAAATCATTAAATGCACCGCCAACAATGAATAAAATATTTTTTGTATTAATTTCGATGAAATTTTGATGAGGATGTTTTCTGCCACCTTTTGGCGGAACATTTACTTTATCCCCTTCAAGAATTTTCAAAAGTGCTTGTTGCACGCCTTCGCCGGAGACATCTCTTGTAATTGATGGAGTTTCAGATTTTTTCGCAATCTTATCAATCTCATCAACATAAATTATACCCTTCTCGGTTTTTTCGATATTATAATTTGCGCATTGAAGCAATCGTACTAAAATATTTTCAACATCTTCGCCGACATAACCAGCTTGTGTTAAGGCAGTTGCGTCGGCTATTGCGAATGGAACTTTCAAGAATTTTGCCAAAGTTTGAGCTATCAAAGTTTTTCCAGTTCCGGTTGGCCCAATCATTATAATATTGCTCTTCTCGAGTTCTACATCTTTTATTATTTTCTGTTTGAAAATTCGTTTGTAATGATTGTAGACTGCTACCGAAATTGTTATTTTTGTATCTTCTTGTCCGATGACATATTGGTCTAAAAATTTTTTTATCTCTTTCGGAGTTGGAAGTACAAAATTTTTGTCAGCTTTCAACTCTTTTTCCTGCTCAAGAATAGCGTAGCAAACTTCTATACAATTATCACAAATATTTCCATCAACGCCGCGAATGATTTTTTTTACTTCATTTTTTCGTTTACCACAAAAAGAACATTTTAAGTTTTCCATAATTATTCCCTTTTCGAAATGACCTTATCAATTATTCCATATTTTTTTGCTTCTTCTGAACTCATAAAGAAATTTCTGTCTGAGTCCTTTTCGATTTTTGATATTGGATTTCCTGTGTGATTATGCAAAATTTTATTGATACGATTTTTGATATTGAGCATCTCTTTTGCGTGAATTTCAATATCTGCCGCTTGACCTTTTATCCCACCTGCAGGTTGATGAATCATAATTCTTGCATTCGGCAGTGCTGACCGTTTCCCTTTTGTGCCAGCCGCTAAAAGCAAAGCACCCATACTTGCCGCCTGCCCAATGCAAATCGTGCTAATATCTGATTTGATATATTGCATTGTGTCATAAATCGCAAGTCCAGAAGTTACAACTCCGCCAGGAGAATTGATATACATATAAATGTCATTTTTCGGATTATCTGCCTCCAGATGTAGCAATTCAGCAATAATTATATTCGCAATATTATCATTCAAAATCGAACCGACAAAGATGATTCTATCTTTTAACAAACGCGAATAAATATCATACGCCCGTTCACCTTTTCCAGATTGCTCGATAACCATCGGAATTAAATTCATATTTACCTCATTTCTTTTCAACAAATTTTATTGTTTTTTCGATATTTTGTAATATTTTCTCGTTTTTTAATTTTACTTTTATCGAATCTTTATCAATCTGTTTTTCATACAATTTCTTATAATTCTCAACATCCATATTCATTATTTTTGCATTATTCTCAATCTCATTTTCAATATCTTCATTTGTAATTTCCACTTTTTCCAATTCATTTAATTTTGTAAAAATATAATATTTTTTTAGTTCATTTTCAGCAAAATTTGTATAGATTTTTTCCATCTCGTCTGATGTGCTTTGTTGGTTATTTTGTGGTTTCTTAATCATCTTTTCCAAATAATTGTTAACCAAAAATTCTGGCACTTCAAATGGATTTTTTTCAATAATTTTTTCTAAAATCAGCGATTCTTTCTTACTCTGATTTTTTTCTTTTAGTACATTTTCTATATTTTTTTTGATATCATTTTTTAATTCACCAAAAGTTTTATAATCTCCGACTTCTTTTGCAAATTCATCATCAAATTTCGGCAAATCAACATTTTTTACAGATATGATTTTTAGAGTAACATTTTTTTCTTTAACTTTTTCGCTATTTTGTTGTGAAGCGATATTTATTGAGGTATTAATAATATCGTCTTTTTTGACGCCAAGAACAGCTTTATCAAATTTTTCTCCAAAAATTTTCTGACCAATTTTATATGAATTTTCTTTATCTTTATTTATTTTTTCTTCACCATACTTTTCAATTTTGTAATAAATCAAATCATCATATTCAGCGGCAGTTTTTTTGTCAGAAATTTTTGCATTATGATATTGCAAATTTTTCAGTTCTTTTTCAAGCATTTTTTCTAAGTATTTCTCCGGTTTGAAATTTATTGTGAAATTTTTATATTCTTCCAATTTTATTGTCGGATTGACTTCAAATTTGAAACTAACTTTCAATTCATTTTCTGGTTCCCACTTAAAATCATCGAGTTCGCCTTGATTGATTGGAAATATTTTCTGCTCCCTCAATTTTTCAAGTGCTTGTTGATAATATTTTGGCAGAAATTCATCGAGATAACTTGCTTTGATATTCTCTTTGTATGAATTTTCAATCATTTGAAGCGGAGCTTTTCCTTTTCGAAATCCTGGCAATGATACTTGATTTCTGAATTTTCTCAAGATATTTTGATAATCCTTTTTAACATCATCTTTCGAAATTGTGATGTGCAATTTTCTTTTGCAATCGCTAACTTTTTTAACTTCTGTTTTCATTCAATTATCCTTAGAATTTTTGGTGCGAAAGAGGGGATTTGAACCCCTACACCCGTAAGGGCACTGGATTCTAAGTCCAGCGCGTCTGCCAGTTCCGCCACTTTCGCTTATTTGGTTTAACAAGAAAATATCCTTTGTATTTTGTCAAACTTTGTATTGAATTATTCTAAAAATGATATATTCGCTTTCAGTTTTTCGGCAGTTATTTCAAGTTTATCTTTTCTCTCAATTTCTCTTTTGACAACAATTTCTGGTGCATTTTTCAAAAATTTTTTATTCTTTAATTTATCTTCACAATTTTTCAAACTTTTCTCAACTTTTGATAATTTTTTCCGAAGTCGTTCCATCTCCTTTTCTCGGTCAATCAGGCCTTCCAATGGCATAAAAATTTCGATATCATCGACAACAATCACGGCGGATTTTTCTGGCTTCACAACATCATCGCCAATATAAATATCAGAAACTTTTGCCATAACTTTGAGATAGTGCCTATTTTCCTGGAACATCCTTCTATCATTATCTTTTACCGCTTTGATTGCCACTTCAACAAACTCTTTGAGCGGAACATTCATATCTTTTCTGATGCTTCGAATTGCAATAATTATGTCGATTATCAGCTGCATATTCTTTGCTTCATCATAAAATAGTTGCCGCTCATCTGCAGCTGGAAAATGAATTTGCATAATAGATTTTTCGTTTAATTCCGGGCAAAATTTTTTTATTCGCTGCCAAATTTCCTCCGTAATAAATGGCATAATTGGATGAAGCATTCTAACAGAATAATCTAGAATTTTCAGCATCAGATATTTGGAAGTTTTTTTCAGATGCGTGTCGTCAGAATTATAGAATCTATCTTTGATTATTTCGAGATACCAAGCGCAATATTCGTTCCAGAAAAAATTGTATAAAAAATGAGCAACATCATTGAAGCGGTATTCTTCATAAGCTTTTGTCACTTCGTAAATTACAGAATGCATTTGATGTAGAATCCACTTGTCTGCAAGATCTACTTTCAGGTCATCCACATCTGGAATTCCATCAATATTTTCAACATTTTGGATTGCAAATCGAGCTGCATTCCAAATTTTATTTGCAAAATTTCTACCGGTTTCAATCAGAGAATCATTATAAATGACATCACTCCCTTTTGGCGTATTGAAAATCATACTAAATCGAAGTGCATCTGCACCAAAATTTTCGATAATATCGATTGGATCGGGAGAATTTCCAAGAGATTTACTCATCTTTCTTGATTGCTCGTCCAGAACCATTCCATGCAGAAAGACATCTTTGAAAGGAATCTTTCCTGTAAATTCCATCGAAGCCATAATCATTCTTGCAACCCAGAAAAATATGATAGGTGAAGCGGTTACAAGGAGATCTGTTGGATAGAAATATTCTAATTCCTTTGTCTTTTCAGGCCAACCCATTGTTGAAAATGGCCAAAGCCAAGAGGAAAACCAAGTATCTAACACATCTGAATCTTGAGTAAACTTTGTTTTATTGCATTTTGGACATTTTTCAGGCGGCTCTTTCGCGACAATCATTTCTCCACAATTATCACAATAAAAAGCAGGAATTCGATGTCCCCACCAAATTTGGCGAGAGATGCACCAATCGCGAATATTTTCCATCCAATTATAATAAACTTTTTCCCATCTTGGCGGCTGGAATTTTATCTCTCCGTTTTTTACAACCTCAATCGCTTTTTTTGCTAACGGCTTCATTTTCACAAACCATTGACTTGAAAGATATGGCTCAATAACCGTATTACATCGATAACAATGACCGATATTATGAGAATATTTTTCAATTTTATCGAGCAATTTTCGCTTTTTCAAATCTTCAATAACTTTTTTTCTGCACTCAAAACGATTCATTCCTTCATAATCAGCACCAGCATTTTTATTCATAATTGCTTTTTCATTCATAATTAAAATTTGCTGCAAATTATGTCGCAATCCCATTTCAAAATCATTCGGGTCGTGCGCTGGAGTTACTTTTACGCAACCTGTTCCAAATTCCTTATCAACAAAATCATCAGCAATAATCGGAACTTCGCGCTCAACAAGCGGAATGATAATTTTCTCGCCAATCAAATGCTTAAATCTTTTATCTTTTGGATTGACGGCAACAGCAGTATCGCCAAGCATCGTCTCCGGTCTGGTTGTTGCGACGATAACGAATTCATCTGATTTTCCTTTTATCGGATATTTGATATGCCAGAGATGAGAATTCAAATCTTCGTAATCCACTTCGTCATCTGATAACGCAGTTTCGCAGCGAGGACACCAGTTTATGATGTATTTTCCTTTGTAAATCAAATCATTTTCGTAAAGTCGGATGAACACCTCTTGAACGGCATTCGAAAGCCCTTCATCCATTGTGAATCTTTCGCGTCTCCAATCGCAACTTGAACCGAGTTTTTTCAATTGCTGAATGATTTTACCGCCCTTTTCATCTTTCCATTTCCAGATAAGTTCGACAAGTTTTTCTCGCCCAATATCATCTCTCGTTTTATTCTCTTTTGCAAGTTCTCTCTCCACAACATTCTGAGTGGCAATTCCTGCGTGATCTGTGCCTGGCAACCACAAAGTTTCAAATCCTTGCAACTTTTTGTAACGAATCATAATATCCTGCAAAGCATTATTTAGAACATGCCCCATATGCAGAATTCCTGTTACATTTGGAGGCGGAATTACAATCGTATATGGTTTTTTTTCTGAATTTATTTCAGCATTAAAAAGACCATTTTCTTCCCAAAATTTATACCATTTCGCTTCAATCTCTTTTGGATTAAAAATTTTTTGCATCTCTTTCATTGAAAACTCCTAAAAAAAATAATATCCTTTTTTTCGAGATATCTATGTCAAGTTTTTCAAAAACCCCATTCCTGTTTTTTTTATTTGACAAAATATTTATCTGTAAATTTTTACGCCGTAATAAAAAGTGAAACTTATTTTGTACGGAGATATTTATGAAAAAGATGTTTTTATTTGTTGTTTTGTCATTCCTGCTTATTTTACCAAATCATTTATTTTCTATTGAAACTGGAAATATTGCAGGAAAAGTTTGTATTAAAAAAACAGGAGAGCCACTTTTCCAAGCAAATGTTTATATCGAAGATTTAAAAATGGGAATGTTAACTAAGGAAAACGGTAGTTTCATAATAAAGAATATACCAGTTGGCACTCATACTATTATTGCTAATTTTATGGGATATGAAAAGCAATCAAAAAAAGTGGAAGTAAAAACCAACTGGACAACAACCATAATGTTTTCATTGAAAATTAAACCCGTCGGAATTAAAGGTATTACAGTTACTGCTAATCGAGCAAGAAAAAGGGAAACCCCAATTGCATTTACAACTATTTCGAAAGAGGAAATTTCCGACAAATACACGACCGAAGATATGCCGCAGCTTTTGGACGATGTGCCAGGTTTATTCGCAAACACGACCGGTTTGGGCGATGCAGAAATTACAATGCGTGGTTTTGAATCTGATAAAATTCAAGTTTTGATAAATGGAATTCCAGTAAATGATCCTGAAAGTCAAAAAGTTTATTGGTCAAATTGGACAGGTCTAACTTCAAATGTAAAATCTGTTCAGGTGCAAAAAGGTGCCGGTTCTTCACTTTACGGTTCTGGTGCATTTGGAGGTTCATTGAATATTGAAACAATTGGCTCGACTCCGCAAAGCGAAATAACAATTCGCTCATCTTATGGATACTACTCAACTGACGGAAATACTGCTGACGGCAAAGGTTCTCTAAGCGATTATGAGCCATTTAATTACAATGTTATAACTCGCTATAATTCTGGAAATTTGTGGGGTGGAAAATTTAATTATAACATTATGTTGGAGAGAAAAGTTGGAGATTACTACATAAATGGCACCAATTACCGCGGTTATTCTTTCGGTTTGGAAGCACAACAAATTACTGGAAATCACACTTTCAACTACAGTTTTTTAGGTGCACCCCAATCTCACAATCAAGTTTACGCCAAATCAGATCCGAAATTATTTGATACTTTGGGCAGATCCTATAATCGCAATAATCATAAATATCAGGAAAATTACTATTTCAAACCACAATTTTCTATCCGTGATGAGTGGAAAATATCTGACAATAAAGTAATGATGACAAACTTTTTCATAACCAAAGGAGATGGTGGCGGGAAATATCTTTCCAATGATAAATTTAACATCGAAACTGGCGAAGTTATGTTTCACGACGGTTTTCTGGATAGCGACGATGACGATCCTGCGGGATATCAATGGACTGAATATGCAAAACATGCAAAATATTTATATGAAACTTATGGAATAGAAGTTGAAGGATTCAATCCAAATGATAGCACTTACATAGAGTTTTTCGATA
>JACNJR010000067.1:7783-10861 GCA_014382495.1 Candidatus Cloacimonadota bacterium
CAAATGGGTGGGAATACCTATTTTGAGAATAAATTTTACACAACTAATATAAAGCAAAAAGAGATTTATAATTTAGCACGAAAACTTTACAAATTACCAAGTCCGATTGGAGATATTTTGTGCACACCTTTTGTTTGGGCAGGAGATATTGGAGACCTTGATAATTCTAAAGAAATACTTAACATAGTTCTCGGTGGAGAAATAAGAAAATGGCACGCAAATCATATCGGTAAAAGAGAAAACTTTCGTCACTTCAACCCAGATTTTCCAGATAGTGTGGAAACTTACGAAACAATGCAAAAACTATATGATTACACTTCCGATGTTATAAATATGTCCACATTTGCACGCTTTCAAATAAAACCAATCGAACAAATAAACATTATGATTGATGGTCAATACGGTTATTACACTTCTAAAGTTTCGGAAAATCCAGTTGAAATTTATGATTTGGGAACTGGCGAACCAACCGGACATTTTTTCTACGCCACCAAAGAGATGACAAACGCAGATTCAACCTTAAAATTTTCGGAAGATGACTATTCAAAAGCATACAGTTTTTTCTCGCCAAAATGCGGAATAAATTACAATATTTCCGAATATTTCAACATTATTGCAAATTATTCCATCGCCTATAAAGAACCACGCACAAAGGAGTGGTATAGCGGTTACTATGGACCAGATGGTAAACAGTTGTATTCAAAAAACATCGTTTTAACAGATAGTTTAGGAAACTATTATAACCAGAATGAAGAGCATTTTTACGGTGAATTGAAGCCAGAAAAAATTAACACATTTGAAGTCGGTATTGGCTATGATGGTATTATTTTTGATATTGAAGCAAATTATTACAGAAGTGATTATACGGACAAAATTGAATATGTAACTTTATTAGTAACAGAAGAAATTTATCACATCGAAAGCGATTCTGTTGGTATCAATCAATACGATACTAAGCTCACCTTGAACACCGGTCAAGCGCGCCATCAAGGGTTGGAACTAACAACTAAATTTAAGTATGACAACTTCGATGCAAGCAATTCAGTCACCCTCTCTTCGAATAAATGGACAGAGATGAATGTGGAAGAAATTTTTGATGGTGATGCCGATGATATAGTTGGAAATGTTGTTCCATTCTCGCCAGAAAAGATGGCAAATTTTTCATTGGGTTACACCTTCAAAAAATTACCGCTCGATGGAAAATTTCGAATTGGACTTTCCGGAAAATATTGGGATGGATATTATGCAAATCACGAGAATGAATATGAATGCGTTGACGATTTAGATGGTGACAATATTGCGGATACTACTTACACCAAAAGTTCTAAATTGCCATTATTTGTAGAATTTGGCGTAAACTTGAAATATAGTTTCAAAATTGTGGGAAAAGATGCGTTTATTAAATTTGCCTTCAATAATATTTTGAATCGAGATAATTATTCCTCAGCAAATTTTTGGGTGGATCATAACCGCGGTTACTTCAATGAAGATGGTGAATTTGTGGATGATTATTTAACAGCCGTAGAAAATATGTATGTAACTCCTTCACCACTTTTCAATATGTTTGTAACGCTGGAAGTGAAATTCTAGATTATTTTTTGGATTTATTTAGAACCAAAAGAAAAAGCCCTGAATCAAAATTGATACAGGGCAATTTCTTAAAATTTTTTTGAATTATTTTCCTTCGACAGGAAATTCGTCAATTAAACCAGCGGAATATTGAAGAATAAGTGCCGCATCATAAGATGAAATATTTTCATCGCCATTCACATCGCCAGCAGTTATTTGGTCTTCTGTCCAATCAGAAATGAGTCCTGCTGAGTATTGTAAAGTTAGCGCAGCATCATATGAAGAAACATTTTCATCACCATTTATGTCGCCGTAGATAATTGAACTCGTGCTCATATCTTCTACGGTTCGTGGATGAAGAGCATATTCCTCGTAACTGTAATCCACAATACCAGTAATTGAAGCCCACTCATCGCCAACATTTACCTCAATTCCTTCATTATCAAGATAGAAAAAACCATTATCAATTTGACATTCGCCAGAACCATCGCTAACATACCATTGACCAAGCGTATCTGGAGCAGCAATCACAGTCAAATTACTTATCGTTACCAATACACCCTCGTATTCTTCACTATCTGAAAGTTCAGAAGTTGTAATTTCTGTGGCGTTAGGAATAGAATTTCCAGTACTAAGCGTTTCAAAAATAAATACATCTTTTAATTCTGTTAAACCGTAATATTCTGAGATTTTTCCGGAAATTTCTACTTCATCACCAAGTGCTGGGGAATTTGAGTTATCATAAACATAAAGACCATTCCAAGCGCCACTTTCTGAAGCAATAAAATATCTTGATCCGCTAAATCCTGTTCCGGTTACAATCCCTTGAACTCGCACTAATTCGCCGTCATAATCAGATGGATAAGTTCCATCTTCGCCTGGGTTTTGAGTATATTGAATATCAAAAATATCAACTAATTCTGGTGGTTCAACATCTGCACCAATATCGCTAGACGAGCGTGGATTTACCGCATATTCATCGTAAGAATAATCTACAATTCCAATGATGTAAGCAATTTCTTCGTACAATACTGGCTCATAAGAAAACATACCATTATCAATCTGGCAAGAAGTTCCAGAAGCATCAGTTACATACCATTGCCCATAACCATCTATTTCTTGAGTTACAACAACATTTCCAAGTTCCACTAAACAACCTTCAAAGCATTCTGCATCTGCACCATCAACTAATTCTTCAGTAGAAACTGGAAGTGTTGCCGGTACTTGATTATCAGAACTGAGAAATGTCATAGTTGCGTAACCAATTTCAGTTAATCCGTAATACTCGGTAACTGTTCCTCCCACTTCTACTTCGTCACCAACGCTGGGATTATAGTCATAAGAATAGACAAAAATTCCGTGCCAAGCTCCACCTTCTGGGTCACTAATATAGAACCCTGCCGAAGCATTTCCAGTTACAATACCAGTTACAGTTACATCTTGTCCGTCATACGGCGAAGGATAAGTCCCATCTCCGCCTGCATTCGTTGTGTACTGAATATCATAAAT
>JACNJR010000071.1 GCA_014382495.1 Candidatus Cloacimonadota bacterium
AAACAGTGAAACAATGCGGTGAAGAGACAAGGATATTTTTCACTCCTGCTTTTTTAAAGATAGTGATATTTGCTTTGGAAACTTTTTGAAAAACTTTTTCAGCACCGACTCGTCTAATCCCTTCGCTACAACAATTTTCTGCTGTCCCGAGAATACCGAAAGTCGTCTTACTTTTTTGAAGTATTTGTGTCGTAGCACGCGCCACATTTTGCATTCTTTTGTCATATGCGGGAATACAGCAGGAGAAATAAAGAAATTCCATTTCAGGAGAAAAGAGGTGAACATTTTGTCCGTCTGTCCATTTATCTCGATTTTCACGCGGCTCTCCCAAAGGATTTCCCACATTATTAATTTTCTGAACCAGTGATTTCAAAGTATCGGGATAGGAGCCGAAATCGACGAGAATTCTGCGAATGGCACGAATGATATTCATCATTCCGACACCCTTTGGACATTCATTGACACAGGCCTCGCAACCGATGCAAAGGAACATCTCTTTCACTTCGTCAGCAATTTCATCCTTCTCTTCACTCTCCATAACAGCGCCCAATTTTATCATCTGTGGAATCTTGCAAGTTTGAAAATTAATTCCATTTACAACAGCCCATGGACACACACCGGAACACTTTCCGCACTGATAACATTTCCAAATATCGTCCGCACCTTTTTCTAATATCGCTTCTCTGATTTCCGCTATTATCTCTATCTTGTTTGGCATTTTTTTACTCTTTTAAATATCTATTTTATGCTTTTGCTTCCAAAATTTTATTCTTCAAAACAGGAATAACTTTGAAAAGATCATCGACAATTCCATAATCCGCTTCATTAAAAATTGGAGCGTTCGGGTCTTTATTGATTGCGATAATCGTATCTGCACTTTTCATCCCCATCACATGCTGAAATGCGCCAGAAATGCCAATTGCAATGTATAATTTCGGTTTTATTGTTTTTCCTGATGAGCCGATTTGTCTATCTTTTGGAAGCCATTCTGCGTCAACGATTGGACGCGAACAGCCAACAACTCCGCCGATTGCATCTGCAAATTCATCGATGATGTCAAGGTTATCTTTCTCTTTTATGCCGCGTCCAATTCCAATCACAACATCAGATTTTGTGATGTCAACCTCACCTGCAACAACTTCAATATATTCGATGAATTTACGATAATCAGGTTCTGCTGAAATTGGTGATTCGATTTTCTCAATTTCTGCATTTAAATTTCCATCTTCAGCAGGAAAAGTGCCGGCTCGCAAACTCACTAAATAAGAATCGTTCTCCTGAAGTTGAAGTTTTACATTCAATTTTCCATCATACATTTGACGCGTAACGGACAATTTTTTACCATTAATCTCAACATCTAAGCAATCTGTTGTGAACGGGATTTTCAATTCTGTTGCAAGCGATGAACAAAGGTCCATTCCAAAAGCTGTATGGCCAATCAAAGTAATAAATGGATTTTCTTTTTTGATGATTTCAGCAAGTGCAATTTGATACGATTCGGCATTGAAATCTTTAAAAATAGGATTTTCAATTACGGTTATTTTATCTGCTTGAGTTTTTATTTTATCAATTATTTTTTTAGAATTATCTGCGAAAATAATTGCTGTTAGTTTTGCATTATTTTTATTTGCTAAATTTCTTCCAAAGGCAAGTAATTCAAAAGTTATATCGCGAATTACGCCTTGTCGATGTTCGATGAGCACAAATATATCGTTCATAATTTCCTCCTAAATTAAACCTTTTTCTTTGATAATTCCAGTTAATTTTTCTGATACTTCATCCGGATTTCCAGAGAGAATTTCCGCAAGTTTACTAACAGGCGGAGTAAATAATTCTTCGATAAAAGAGTTGCTTTTCATCTCTCCAAATTCTGTTTTGCTGATTTCGTTTAGTTCCTTTCGTGCTGCTCTTCTGATTGCAATTAATGAAGCGTATCTTGGAACATTTATTCCAGTTTGAATTGTGAATAAAGCTGGCAATTTAATTTTAAGATGTTCAAGCAAGCCGCCTTCCAACTCACGATAAGCATCTGCCGAATTTTCTGACAGTTCGATTTTCGTAACTAATGAAGCATGCGGAATTTCCAACAATTTTGCAAGCGTTGTTCCAACTTGAGAATACGCATCATCAGTTGCGAGACAGCCGGTAAAAATAATATCAAAATCCATATCCTTAATAATTTTGTGCAGAATTTGAGCAGTTTTGAAGCCATCAAGTTCATCCAAATCTTCCACTTTAATTCTGATTGCTTCATCTGCTCCTTTGGCAAGTGCGATGCGAAGCGTTTCTTCTGAATCTTCGTCTCCAACGGTAATGACAGTTATTGAACCGCCAAATTTTTCCTTCTGCAAAACAGCTTCTTCCAAAGCATAAGTATCTGATTCATTTGTGTCAAAAATGAGACGGTCTTTCTCAATATCCTTTCCTGACGAATCGACTTTTACTTCTGCTTCTGCGGTTTGTGGAACTCTTTTTATGCAAACGATAATATTCATTTTGAACTCCTTTTAATTTAAAATTCCAAAAATGCTAAATGACTAAAATGCTAAACAACTAAAATTCTAAATAGTTGATTTTTCCAATTTTCCTGCTCATTTTTTATCCTTTAGCCATTTTGGACTTTTAGTAATTTTGGATTTTTGATTTTTTATTTCACCAAATCTCTTGCAATGACAATTTTTTGAATTTCAGATGTGCCTTCGTATAATTCAAGAATTCGAGCATCTCGATAAAATCGTTCAACAGGATAATCCTTTGTGTATCCGTAGCCACCGTGAATTTGAACAGCTTTTCTGGTTACATCGACAGCGATATCAGCAGCATAATATTTTGCCATTGCAGATTCTTTGGAGAATCTTTTCACACCCTTATCTTTCAAATAACCCACATAATAAACGAGCAATCTTGCTGCCTGAATTTTAGTAGCCATCTCAGCAAGCATATTTTGAATCATTTCGTGGTGGCAAATTGGCTTTCCGAATGTTTTTCGCTCTTTGGAATATTTGATGGATTCATCCAAAGCGGCTTGAGCAATGCCAACTCCTTGCGCTCCAATATCAATTCGCGAAACATCAAGTGTGTTCATACAAATCTTAAATCCGTCTCCTTCTTTTCCGAGCAAATTTTCCTTTGGAACTTTTACATCTTCAAAAATCAGTTCGCAATTTCCAGTTGCGCGAATTCCCATCAAATCTTCATGCTTTCCGAGCGAGAAACCTTCCAAATCTCGTTCAACAATAAAGCAACTCATTCCTTTGTAACCTGCGTCTTTGTCCGTATATGCGAAAACAACGAAAGTGTCTGCGGCAGTTCCGTTGGTGATAAATCTTTTTGTGCCATTTAAGATATAATGGTCGCCATTTAATTTTGCTGTTGCTTCCATTGCAGCCACATCTGAACCTGCATTTGGTTCTGTAATGCCCATCGCACCAATTTTCTCGCCAATGCAAAGTGGCGGAAGATATTTCTGTTTCTGTTCTTCATTTCCAAATTGTAATATCGGATAGGAAACCAGCGAATTATTGACTGCAACGATAACTCCAGTTGAAGCACAAACTCGCGAAATTTCTTCAATTGCGATTGCAAGAGAGATAAAATCAAATTCTGAGCCGCTATATTTTTCTGGCACAATTATTCCCATTAATCCCATCTCAGCTAATTTTTTGATATTTTCTGAAGGAAATTCGCCGGAAACATCAATCTCCGATGCGAGTGGTTTTAATTCTGTTTCTGCAAAATTTCGAACTTCTTTTTGAAGCATCTTTTGGTCGTTTGTTAAACCAAAATTCATAACACTAATCCTTTCACTCTTTATTTTAATTTATTTTTTAGTTGTTTAGTCATTTTGGATATTTAGTATTTTTTTACTTGAATAATTCTCGAGCGATGACAATTTTTTGGATTTCAGAAGTTCCTTCTCCAATTTCCATTAATTTTTCATCGCGCATAAATCTTTCCACAAGATAATCTTTTTTTAGACCGAGCATTCCGTGAAGTTCCACAGCGGTGCTTGTCGCTTTCATCCCGATTTTGGAAGCATAATATTTCCCCATCGCGGATTCTTTCGTTATTGGCAATCCTTCATCTTTTAGAGCGGCAGCTTGATGAACAAGCAATCGTGCAGCTTCGATTTCTGTACCCATTTCCGCAATTGTAGATTGAATTGACTGCATTTTGAAAAGAGGTTTTTTATTGATAGAATTAGATTTGCAAAATTTGATACAAGCATCAAGCGCACCTTGTGCAATTCCCAAAGCAAGTGCACCGATTGAAATTCTTCCACCATCAAGTGTCTGCATAAAGACCTTGAAACCTTCACCATCTTTTCCTAATAGATTCTCTTGTGGAATTTCACAATTGTCAAAAATTAGTTCAGAAGTTATCGAGCCGCGCAGACCGAGTTTGTCTTCCCTTTTTCCTTCAGAAAATCCCGGAGTTCCCTTCTCAACCACAAATGCAGAGATTCCTTTATAGCCAAGCGATGGGTCTTTCGTGGCGGTGAAAACGATAGTATCTCCAACTCCGCCCGAAGTGATAAAACATTTTGTGCCGTTTATCAGATATTTATCATCGACGAGTTTGAAAGTCGTTTGAGTTCCAGCAGCATCGCTCCCAGCATTCGGTTCTGTTAATCCGAATGAACTTATTTTTTCTCCGCTGGCAAGAGGCGGAAGCCATTTTTTCTTCTGCTCCTCATTTCCGGATAAAAAAATCGGATAAATTCCAAGCGATGTATGGGCGGCGAGAAAAATTCCTGTTGAACCGCATACTCGCCCGATTTCTTCGACTGCGATTGCGTATGAAAGAGTATCAAGTCCAGCTCCGCCATATTTCTTGGGAACATAAATTGCCAAAAGATTCGACTTGCCCATTTTTTTTATTATTTCCCACGGAAATTTTTCCTTCTTTTCGAGTTCTGTCGATTCTGGCGCAATTTCATTATCCGCAAATTGCTTTACTTTTTCTCTGAATTTTAGATGTTTATCTGATAAAATCATTTAAGTAACTCCAAAGCGATATTTTCTTTTTGCAGTCGAGGAGTCGCTTCCAATAATTGAAGAACCTTCGCATCTCTGAAATATCGCTCAACAGGATAGTCCTTCATATAACCGTATCCGCCATAAATTTGGATAGAATTCAATCCGCAAAAGACAGCAATGTCTCCAGAAAAAACTCGTGCTATTTTTGAAGCTTCTGAGAAATTTTTTCCATTATCAAATTTCGATGCGGCATCATAAACAAGAAATCGGGCAGCGTCAATTTTGATTTTCATTTCAGTTAGCATCTCTTGAATCATCGGAAATTCTGAAATAAATTTTCCAAACTGCTTTCTTTCCTTCGAATATTTAATCGCAGCTTCGAGCGATGCTTGTGCCAAACCAAGTGATACTGCCGAAAACGCAATATTCGTATAATCACGAATATCCTCAATTGCACTTTTTCCATCTTCTTCGTTAATAAAACAATTTTCACTTTTTAGAGATAATTCATCAAATTTGATGTCCGTTATTCCGGCTGCTCGAATACCCAAAATATTACTTTTTTCAGAATCAAAATCATCCTTTTCAATAAAATAAAATGCCTTTCCGGCAGATGTTTGAAAAGGCATAATTAGAAATTTTGCAACTTGTCCATTCAAAATGAAATTTCTTTTCCCAGTTATTTTATGTCCTTTTTCGGATTTTTCTGCTACGAACTCATCTTCAGAAATATCAATTTCAGGTTCACAAATATAGCCACCAATTTCTCCCAAAGATAATTTGTCCAAATATTTCTTTTTATGCTCTTCATCGCCAAATTTCATAATCGGATAAGCGACAAGACAATTGTTAATTGCGAGTATCGTTCCGACAGAAGCGCAAACTTTTGAAAGCTCTTCAACTGTGATACATAAGCTTGTCGTATCCATTTCTACGCCGCCATATTTTTCCGGAATTATCAAAGCAGAAAAACCTAATTCTGCTAATTTTTTGATAATATCTGTTGGAAAAGTTGCGTTTTTTTCTATATCTTCTGTGATTGGCTCGAGCTCGGTTGAGGCAAAATTTTTTACCTCTTTTTGAATCAATTTTTGTTCACCATTAAATTCAATCAAACTCATAATTTTTCCTTTTTAATATTTTTTATTTGTTAAAATGTTCACATAAAATTTCGTTAATTAAATTTGAAATTGAAATTTTTTTTTGTTTTGATTTTGCTTCCAATTTTTTTAGAATGGAACTTTCAATATCGAGAATTTTTTGACTCTGTTTTGAGTCAAGTTTTTGCAAGATTTCATTCAAACTTTTTAGTTCAGTTTTCGATAGCGATTTTCCTTTTTTTTCAGCTTGAATTTTTTCCGATTTTGCAGAATTTTTGTCTGAAATTTTGTCAATTGGAACGATAAAAAAATGATTATCTTCAGATTTTCTTTTTCTCTTATTAACAGGAACGATGAAAAAATGACTTCCATTACTTCGGATTTGTGTTCCGTGTTTACTTTTTACATCTGTCATATTTCTTCCTTTTTTGCTTCAATGCTTAGTTATTTAGACAGTTTCATAATTTGCAATTTTTCATATATTTATTTCCGAAAAAATTAGGATAAAAAAATAATAACTTACTTTATTTGGATATCTTTCTGGCACTCAAAATTCATTTGTCAAGAAATTTACAATTTTTCGGTAAAATTTTGAATTCCTTGACAGGAAAAGAGATTTTTTTCTTTTGAAGTCCAAAATGGCTCCATCGTCTAGTGGTTAGGACGCCGGATTCTCATTCCGGTAACAGGGGTTCGATTCCCCTTGGAGCTACTTTGTTTCAGAAGCATTTATTGACACAAAAAAATTGAAATTTGGATTATGGAGAATAATGAAAATTGAAATTAAAAAAAATGATGTTACTCAAAAGTTAATTGAATGTAAAAATGAGATAACACCGCTTCAAATTCTTAATCAGGAAAATCAGTCAGAGCACACTTTTGTAGCTGCGAAATTAAACAATATTCTCATTAATTTGGAAGAAAAAATTCATTATGATTGCACTTTACAATTTTTAGATATCAGCACACGAGAAGGAATGAGAGTGTATCAGGATTCGCTCACTTTTATTTTTGTTCAAGCAGTTAAAACTCTTTTTCAAAATGCGAAAGTTGAAGTAAAACATTCTATCGCGGATGGCTATTATATCGAAACTTATTTCAGATTTTTGCTTACGGAAAGTGACACTGAAAAACTGAAAGAGCGGATGAAAGAATTTATTTCGAATGATGAAAAATTTATTAGAGAAAAGGTGAAAGTTTCGCGAGCAAGAAAAATTTTTGCTGACGAAAAAACAAAATTAAATCTTCTTGAAAATTTCGAAGATGAAGAGATTGCTCTTTATAAATTTCGTGATACTTACGATTATTTTACAGTTCCACTCGTGCCATCCACTGGATATTTGAAATTATTTGATTTGAAATATACTCCTCCGGGAATTGTTTTGCGATTTCCAAGAACCAATTCACCGGATGAAATTGGAGAGTATCAACCGCAGAAAAATCTACTTAAAATTTTCACTGAGTATGAGCGTTGGGGGAATATTTTGGAACTTTCATTTGCTGATTCTCTTAACCAAAATATTAAGCAAAAAAATGTCGGCGAAGTAATTCAAATTTCAGAAGCTTTGCATGAGAAAAAAATTGCCAATATTGCTGAAGATATCTTTCATAAAAAGGATTTTATTAAATTGATTTTGGTAGCAGGCCCGTCAAGTTCCGGCAAAACCACATTCGCAAAAAGGTTGGCAATTCAACTTATGGTTACTTTTCTTTCGCCGGTTTTGATTTCTCTCGATAGCTACTTTCTCGATAGAGATAAAACTCCGAAAGATTGCGATGGAAAATTAGATTTCGAATCGATAAATTCCCTTGATAAAGAGCTTGTTAATCAACATATTAAAAAACTTTTGGATGGCGAAGAGGTTGAAATTCCGAAGTTTGATTTCAGGAAAGGTAAAAGAGAAAAAAGTGGAAGAAAGATTAAATTAAAAGATGGTCAAATTCTAATTTTTGAAGGAATTCACGGACTCAACGACAAACTCACGCCTTCAATTGACCGAAAAAATAAATACAAAATTTATCTGAGCGCTTTAACTCAATTGAATCTTGACTATCATAATCATATTTCAACTTCGGATACGCGAATCATTCGCAGAATAGTTAGGGATGCAGCTTTTCGTGGCTATTCCGCTCACGAAACTCTAAAAAGATGGGATTCGATTAGGCGAGGAGAAGCAAAATATATTTTCAAATTTCAGGAAGAATCTGATGCGATGTTTAATTCTGCTCTTGTTTATGAATTGGGAGTTTTGAAGAAATATGCAATTCCAGCTTTACAAAATGTTTCTCAAGAATTTTATGAATATAGCGAAGCTCAAAGGTTAATTCGATTGTTATCGTTTTTTCTGGATATTTCGGAAGATGTAATTCCAAAAAATTCTATTTTGCGCGAATTTATTTCTGGTAGTGTTTTTGAGTATTAAATTAGTAATTTAAGAACTACTTTTTGTAAATTTTGGCTAATTCCAAAATTCTTTTCGCTCTTTCGGCAACAGGTTTATCAATCATTTTTTTCCCAAGCGAAGCAGTTCCTTTGCCTTGCTTTTTTGCGGTATCAAGTGCATCCATAACCTTTTTTGCATACTCAATTTCATCATAAGTTGGTTCGTAAATTTTATTTATTATCTTAATTTGATTTGGATGAATAATGCCTTTCCCATCGAAGCCGAGCGATTTCGCAAATCTTGTTTCAGCTTCCAATCCATCATTATCATTTACATCTGAAAAAACCGTATCGCTTGCTTGAATTTCATTCGCCTTTGCAGTCATAACAATCATCGACCTTGCCCAAAAAAGTTCATTGCCTTCTTTTGTTCTTTCTGCGCCAATATCTCTTGTAAAATCTTCTGCGCCAAAACAGAGCATCACAACTTTTTGACTGGCAGCTGCAATTGCATTTGCATTCAAAACACCTTTTGCTGTCTCAATTATTGGAGAAATCCAAACTTCCTTATTTCCAATAATTTTTTCAAGTGCTTTCACCTGTTCTGCGTTTTCAGCTTTTGGTAAAAAGATTATTTCAGCTCCATTTTTCACCGCCATTTCTGCATCACTTTTCCCAAAAGGAGTATCGAAAGGATTTATTCTAACGCCTTTCTCAGAATCGCCAAAATCCACATTTTGCAAAGTATATTTGACGAGAAATCTCGCTGCATCTTTTTCAAATTGTGCAACTGCATCTTCCAAATCCAGAATAATTGTATCAGCAGAAAATACGGAAATATTTTTTAATAAATTTGGGCTGTTTCCTGGCATATATAATCTATTTCGTCGCAATTTATTTTTCATTTTTTCGTCCTTTTGCTCTTTGGATTGCACATTCTAATCTCGCTCGAATGACCCAGTCAAGTGCACCAAAGTCATTTACAATCACCTTTGCATTTTGAATTTTGTTATCTTCCAAAATCTCTTTTACACTTCTTTCAATTGACTTTCCGAAAAGTGATTTTACTTTACTCTGAATTTCGATTATTATAGAATTTGCGGGTGAAATTGTAATCTGACAATCAGCTTTTTCATTTTGACCGCAATTTGCTTTTTTTATAATTTTTTCATCCATTTTGTTAAACTCCTTTTTTATTCTTCCAAATGATTTTATGCAATTGCATTTGTAATCTGATTGGCATTTTCGTCTTCAATATCCATTCTGCAAGCGACTTTTCGTTCAGTTTAGATTTATTTGGTGAGAACAAAATTTTATATTTCTGCAAATCATATTTCCTGATTTTCTTTATTGCCCAATCAAAATCATTTTTATCTGACAATACAAATTTTATCTCATCATTTTCTGTCAGAAAATTCAAATTTTCCCATTTCATTTTATCCGACATTTTGCTGGTTGGAGTTTTTATGTCCATAATTTTTTTCACATATTTTGGAATTTTATTAACAAAAATTGCACCATTCGTCTCCAGTAAAATTTGATAGTTTTTAGAATGTAATTTCTCGAAAAGCGAATAGATTTCTTTTTGTAAAAGTGGCTCACCGCCAGTAATTTCCACAAGTTTTACGGGAGAATATTTTTTAATTTTATCTAAAATTTTTTCAACTGAGAGTTCAAAATTTTGTTCATAAGCATATTTTGTATCGCAATATGAGCAACTAAGATTGCAGCCGGAAAATCTGATAAAAATGCAAGGTAGACCGGCAAAAGTCGATTCACCTTGAATGCTATAAAAGATTTCGGATAATTTCATTTCGTATCTTTTTGGATTGATGTAAAATTCAACAATTTTGGATTTTACATTGAAATTTTTGTAAATTTGTATTTTCTAATTTTCAACTGGGAATTCATCAATCAGGCCAGCAGAATATT
>JACNJR010000073.1 GCA_014382495.1 Candidatus Cloacimonadota bacterium
TGCGTTATATCGTAGACAAAGATCTGAAAACAATCGAAAAATCTAAGAGATATTCACCGCATACAATTCGTCATTCATTCGCAACTCATATGCTTGACAATGGATCCGACTTGCGGTCTGTGCAAGAACTTCTTGGACACAGCAGTATATCGTCAACTGAAATTTATACTCATACTTCAATAAAGAAGTTGAAAGAAATTTACAAAACCGCACATCCGCACGGCGATAAAAAGGTGTAGTTTGAGTGTGATCTTTTGACATTATCTAATGATACAATTTATCTTATCAATGATTATTTTCACTATATTTCTTGCGAATAGCATCGATTGTGTCGTATATCTCAAAAAAATATTTTACTAATTTTGGATTAAATTCAGTTCCACTACCACACTTTATCGCTTGAAGAGTTTGATCTTTTGACCAGGCATTTTTGTAACATCGATGAGATATCAATGCATCGTAAACATCACAGATTTTTACAATTTGACCTTCGATTGGAATTTCATTATTTTTTTTCCCAGCTTTTATCTGAATTTGATTCGAAAAAATATCTTCTATTTTTCCCGGATATCCAGTTCCGTCCCAATTTTCATGATGATTCATAGCAATACTATAAGCCAATGTATCAACTTCGGAATCTGGTTCACTAAATAATCTTGCTCCATAAATCGTATGAAATTTCATCACATCTCTTTCGTTCGTAGTAAACCGAGCAGGTTTTTTTAGAATTAAGTCAGAAACTGCTAATTTGCCAATATCATGAAGCATTGCGCTCAATCTGATATTTCCTTTCATCAATTTTATTTTAGATTTTCTAACTTCATTTTTCAAAGCCCAATGTTCATATAATTCTGATGAATATGCACCGACTCTATTTACATGCGGAGCTGTTTCTTCGATATCATGAAGAGCCGCCATTCTAATCATTCTTAAAATCATTTTTCGTGTCAAATCTGTTCTTTCAATATGCATAGAAACATTATTCGCAAAATATGTGATTAATAATTCATCTGTTTTTGAAAACTTTATAATTTTCCCTTCCAAATTCTGTGCATTTAACAGCTGAATTACTCCAATTACTTTATTTTGAACATTCATAATTGGAGCAGTTAAAATTGATTTAGTATGATAACCAGATTTTTTATCCGGTTTGGAATTAAATTTGTAAGGAAGCGAATCTGCTAATTTGTAGGCATTTTTGATATTAATCAATTTTCCGTGTTTTGCGCAATATCCAGAAATAGATTTAGAATTAATATCTACTGACGCATTTAAATACAAATTTTTATTATCAAGATTGGAGGTAAATAACGAATCATTTTGTGCATAACTGAAATTTAATTTATCATCCTCTTTGATATAAATTGTTCCGGAATCCGAATTAGTTAATTCTCGCGCTTTTGTAAGCATATAGTCAAGCACCGCATCCAAATCATGGATTTCGCTTAAATCTTTGTGTAAGCTAACTATATTTTTCAAATAGTCATCTTTTCTTCGAATAATATTTCTGCGTTCATCATCAATATTAATATTTTTTGACATATTTCACCTTTGATAGAAGCGTTTTTTTATATTTTTCAGCAACCCACCATTTTGAATAATTTCTTGCATTTGCGCTGGTAATGGTGGAAATGAAAATTCTCTATCCCCTATTTTTAATCTTCCATTTTTCTCATCAATATCAATGTTATTTCCATTTTTATAATATTCGACTGCATCTTGACATTCAATTAGAAGAAGACCTTGATTTGTCGCACTCCTATAAAATATTCGTGCAAAAGATTTTGCAATTATTGCTCTGATACCAATATATTTTAATCCAACAGCTGGCTGTTCCCGCGATGAGCCACATCCGAAATTTTTCCCAACAATAATGATATCACCTTTTTTTGCTTTCTTTGAAAATTCAGAATCCAAATCTTCAAAAAGATGTTCTTTTATGAATTCCAAATTGGAAGATTCGTAGGTATATTTTCCTGGAAACATCAAATCTGTGTTGATATTATCCTGATTAAAATCAAAGACAGCCATAATAAAATTACCTTTTAATTTCTTCCGATGCAATAATATATGAATCCATTTTCTCTGGTCGTTTTTGGATCGTATTGATTTCGCCCATCGAAGATGATTTTTTGTTTTAATTTTTGCTTTATTTTTTGAAAATCTGGATGATGGAATTGATGCCATTCTGTAATAAGCAGCAGTGCATCGGCATTTTCCAGCGCTTGATACTGGTTTTCTGTGTATTTGATATTTTCAGTTTTCCCAAAAATTCTTTCAGATTCTTTCATCGCTTGTGGGTCATATGCTTGGATTTTTGCACCATTTTCGATAAGTTGTTTTATTATCGTTTGCGATGAAGCTTCTCGCATATCATCTGTCATCGGTTTGAACGAAAGTCCCCAAATTGCAAATATTTTTCCAGATAAATTTTCTCCAAAATGTGCACATATTTTTTCAACGAGAATTGATTTTTGCCTGTCATTTACGGAATCAACTGCTTCTAAAATTTTTGCTGTTGATTCATTTTCATTCGAAATTTTAATTAATGCTTTCACATCTTTTGGAAAGCAAGAGCCGCCATATCCAATTCCCGGATAGAGAAATTTATGCCCAATTCTATTGTCAGAACCGATTCCAATTCTAACTTCTTCAACATCTGCGTCAACTTTGTCGCAAAGATTTGCGATTTCATTCATAAAAGAAATTTTAGTTGCAAGCATCGAATTTGCTGCATATTTTGTTAATTCTGCAGAACGAATTTTCATAAAAATTATTCGATTTCTCTGAAATGTGAATGGAGAATACAACTCATTCATAATTTTTTTTGCCTTATTACTCTCGGTTCCGATTATTATTCTGTCTGGTTTCATAAAATCTTCGATTGCCATTCCTTCTTTCAAAAATTCTGGATTAGAGACAACGTCAAATTGGAAATTTTTTCCTCTTTTTTCGATTTCAGATTGAATAGTTTTTCTCACCAAATCCGCTGTCCCAATCGGAACAGTAGATTTATCAACCACGACTTTATATTCATTGAGATATTTTCCGATATCTTTTGCGACAGCGAGAACATATTGCAAATCTGCGGAACCATCTTCATCAGGTGGAGTTCCAACTGCAATAAAAATTACTTCGGCTTTCTGTACAGAATTTTTTATATCAGTTGTAAATTCCAGACGATTATCATTTACATTTCTGACGACCATTTCCTCTAATCCATATTCGTAAATCGGAATTTTTGAGTCATTCAGCATATCAATTTTGTTTTTATCATTATCAACGCAAATCACTTCATTGCCCATATCTGCGAGACAAGCACCTGAGACCAAGCCGACATATCCAGTTCCAATTATAACTATTATCATTTCATTTCCTTCATTTTATTTTCAAAAAATTTTATTGTCAAAATTATACCTTTTTTGAGTTCTGTTTTCGGAGACCAATTAAGAATTTTTTTTGCCTTTGAAATATCAAGGCAACTTCGACGAATGTCACCAGCTCTCGAATCTCCTCTTTTGAAAGTGATATCAGAATTTAGTATTTCAGCGATTTGATTGTAAAGTTGAACTGTCGATGTTTCTTTGTTTGTCGCGATATTTATTATGTCATTATTTCCGATTTTGAGTCCGAGCAAATTTGCATCGACGACATCACCGACAAAGACATAATCGCGAATCATTCCATCTGGTTTATTGGGAAATGAATAAAGATTTGAAGATTCTTTTCTCAATATATTTTCGATAAAAATCGAAACGACGCCAGCTTCGCCGTGAGGAATTTGGCGCGGTCCAAAGACATTTGAATATCTCAGCGCAAGATATTTTAATCCAAATTGATAATTATAGTAATGAAGATATTTTTCGACAGTTAATTTGGCAATTGCGTAAGGCGAAACAGGACTTGGAACATAATTTTCAGATGTTGGATATTCTTCAGCATCGCCATAAATTGCGCCGCCAGTTGAAGCAAATATAATTTTTTTTACTTTATATTTTACTGCATTTTGCAGAATGTTGAGAGTACCCAAAATATTTATTTGAGCATCAAAAATTGGTTTCTGAGTTGAGACAGGAACGCTTATTTGTGCAGCGTGATGATTCACAAAATCAGGTCTTTCTGATTTGAAAATTTTCTCTAAATCTGGGTTTGTAATATCAATTTCGTAAAATTTTGCTTTTGAATTGAGGTTATTTATATTTCCTGTTGAGAGATTATCTACAACAACAACTTGATATCCTGCGTCCACATATGCATCAACAATGTGTGATGCGATAAATCCTGCACCGCCGGTTACAAGAATTTTCACTATTTTCTCCTATGATGTCCCCTTGAAAATTTATCTTCAGAATTGTTTTTTTTAGCATCTTTCATACTCAATTGCACTTTTCCATCAGAATCGATTTTGATGATTTTCACATCAATTTTGTCGCCAATATTGATAACATCTTTGACATTCGTGGTTCGTTTGTGTTCCAAATTAGAGATATGAAGCAAACCTTCTTGACTCGGCAAAAATTCGACGAAAGCACCAAAATCACGGATATTTTTCACAGTTCCTTTATACACTTTTCCCATTTCTGGCTCTTCGATAATGCTTTGAATTTTTTTCTTCGCCAATTGAATTGAATCTTTATCTGTGGATGCGATATGAACCACACCATTATCGTCGATGTCGATAGAGACGCCGGTTTCTTCGATAATTGCTTTGATATTTTTCCCTTGTGGTCCGATTATGTCACCAATTTTTTCAGATTTCACATTCATAATTTCAATATGAGGTGCAATATCAGAAATTTCAGTTCGGGGATTTTCAATTATCGCTTTCATTTTATCCAAAATATGGAATCTGGCTTTTTTTGCTTTTTCCAGCGCTTCAACTAAAATTTCTTTTGTAATTCCTTCGATTTTTATATCCATTTGCAACGCTGTGATTCCTGATTCGGTTCCAGTAACTTTGAAATCCATATCTCCGTAATGGTCTTCCATTCCGATAATATCTGTGAGAATATGATGTTTGCCATTTTCGATTATCAATCCATTTGCGATTCCTGCGACAGGTTGTTTAATTGGAACTCCTGCTGCCATCAAAGATAGCGTTCCACTGCAAACAGATGCCATTGAAGACGAGCCATTCGATTCCAAAATTTCTGACACGATTCGAATAGTGTAAGGAAAAATTTCACTCTGCGGAATGACTGCTGCTAATGCTCTTTCGGCAAGATTTCCATGACCTAATTCTCGTCTTCCTGGGCCTCGCAGAAATCTGACTTCACCGACGCTAAATGGTGGAAAATTATAATGAAAATAAAAGCATTTTTTGTATTTTTCATCCAAATCATCGATAAGTTTTTCGTCAACACCAGTTCCCAAAGTGACAACTCCAAGTGATTGAGTTTCACCGCGAGTAAAAAGTGCCGAGCCGTGAGTAAATGGCAACACATCAATTTCGCAGTTAATTTCCCGAATTTCGTCAAGTCCGCGTCCATCAACTCTTTTTTGCTTTTTTGCAATTTGCTCACGAATAATTTTTTTGATAATATCGTCAATTCCAGATTTTATTTCAGATTTCTTTTCATCAAAATCATCTTTGGATAGTTGCGCTTCAAAATGACAAAAAATATCATCTTTAATTTCATTTATTGCATTATTTCTTTCTAATTTTTGTTTGCAATTTAGAGCTTTTGTGAATTTTTTTTCAGCAAGTTTAGAAATTTCTTTTGCAATATTCTCATCAGAAATATCGCAATCAAATTCACGCTTCTTTTTTCCAGCTTTTTTGATAAATTCTTTTTGAAATTTGATAAATTTTGCAATTTCACTTTGAGCCAATTCAAGCGCCTGAACCATTTTTTCTTCAGAAACTTCTTTAGCGCCAGCTTCAACCATCATAAGGGTATTCTCTTTTCCTGCAACCGATAATTCTAATTTAGAATCTTCAAATTGTTCGATTTTAGGATTTACGATAAATTCATTATCAATCATTCCGATATTCACTCCAGCAATTGGTCCGTTGAAAGGAATTTCGGAAATCGAAAGTGCGGCCGAAGCACCAATCATTCCGAGAATATCTGGCGAATTTATTTTGTCATAAGATAGCACTGTTATGATTATTTGAACTTCATTGCGGAATCCATTTGGGAAAAGAGGTCTTATCGGCCTATCGATTAATCTCGATGTCAGTGTGGCAGTTGTGGATGGTCTGGCTTCTCTTTTGAAAAAGCCACCTGGAATTTTTCCTGCTGCGTACATTTTTTCTACGAAATTTACAGTTAATGGGAAAAAATCAATTCCCTCTTTTTTCTCATCTGATACAGTTGCTGTAGCCAAAACGACCGTTCCACCATATTGAACCAAAACAGAACCATTTGCTTGTTTTGCCATTTTTCCAGTTTCAAGAATTAGCTCTCGTCCGGCAAATTCAGTTTTCATACGAATCACATTATTTTTCACATTTCTCCTTCTCGTTGTGATATTTTTCTAAATTATTTTAATGAATTATCAAATTATTTTCTCAAATTAAGTTCTTTTAATAACTTTCTGTATCGAGTAATATCTTTGTTTTTTAGATAATCCAAAAGCCGTCTTCTTTGTCCTACAAGTTGCAGCAATCCTCTTCTGCTATGATGATCTTTCGTGTGAGATTTTAGATGATTTGTAATATGAAGAATTCGTTTAGTCAGCAGAGCAATCTGGACTTCTGGTGAACCTGTATCACCCTCGTGAGATTGAAATTCTTCGATAATTGTTTCCTTCGATTTCTGTTGCAAAGACACATTTCCTCCGTTCTATTTTTTATTTATAAATTCATTTAATATATTTTCGAGAGTAGGTTGCCCAATTTCTTGCAGATCATATTGCACTCGCACAGATGGTTTGTCAATTTTTATTATTTTTTGAAGATCAATCGGCGTCGCGATAATTACTGTGTCACATTCTGTGCGGTTAATTGTTTTTTCCAAATCTTTCACTTGCTCGTCAGAATATCCCATAGCTGGAAGCAGAATGCCAATATTCTTATATTTTTTATATGTTTCAGTAATTTTTCCAGTTGTGAATGGGCGAGGATCAATCATTTCTGAACATCCAAATTTTTGAGCAGCGACAACTCCAGCACCGTATTTCATTTCGCCATGAGTTAAAGTTGGTCCATCTTCAACGACCAAAACTTTTTTCCCACGAATTAATTCTGGATTATCAACGGAAATTGGAGAAGCGGCATCAATCACAATCGCATTCGGATTTTTCTCTTTTATATTTTTTCTCGTAGTTAAAATTTTCTTATTATTTGCGGTATCCATTTTATTGATAATGACAACATCTGCGAGCAATAAATTTATTTCACTTGGATAGTATTTCAGCTCATCGCCGGCACGATGCGGGTCGACAACAGTTATTTGCAGATCAGTTTTATAGAATGTGCTATCATTATTTCCGCCATCCCAAAGAATGATATCCGCTTCTTTTTCAGCTTCCCGAAGGATTGCTTCGTAATCGACGCCAGCATAAACGACAGTATCATTCAAGATGTGCGGCTCATATTCCTCTCGCTCTTCGATTGTGCATTTGTGTTTGTCCATATCTTTGTAAGAAGCAAACCTTTGTACTTTCTGTTCAACAAGATTTCCATAAGGCATCGGATGCCTTATCACAACAACTTTTTTCCCAAATTTTTTCAGGATGTTAATAATTTTCCTTGAAGTTTGACTTTTTCCACAACCTGTTCTCACGGCACAAACGGAAATTAGAGGTTTCGTAGATTTCACTTGAGTATTCTTTGTTCCCATCAACATAAAATCAGCACCGCAGGAATTAACGAGTGCAGATTTGTGCATCACATAATCGTAAGTTACGTCGCTGTAGGAAAATACAACAAGATCAACTTTGTTTGATTTAATCAAATTTTTAAGTTCGCATTCAGGAAAAATTGGAATCCCATCTGGATACAATTTCCCGGCAAGTTCTGATGGATATTTTCTGTCTTCAATATCTGGAATTTGGGTTGCTGTAAATGCGACAACTTGATAATCATTGTTATCGAGAAAATTGAGATTGAAATTATGGAAATCTCTTCCAGCCGCACCCATAATAATAACATTGCATTTCATCGTCGAAAAATCCTTTCATTCATTTTTTGTCTCAATCGGAGAGGGCGATTATTTATGTCAAGAAAAATGTTTTTAATAGTTGTAAAAATAATATTTTAAGGTAATAAAAAATATTTACTTAAAATTTGTACTTTTAAACAAATCAGAAAATAAGATTACTTATTCGTTTTGCTTTATTTTTTTATACACAAAACTTTTCTGCTTTCACCATACCAAGAACCAAGATTGATAAAATTATTACTTCTTTCATTATTCAGTTTTGTCCTTTCGTGTTGGTCTACCTGACCGCCAACTGTTTGAATATGGTGCGTTTGGCATTTCAACGCTCCAATCTTTTAATTTACCACAATGTTCATATTTGCTACTATTTCGCCTATTATTTTTATACATTGTTGCCAGCAGTTATTATTCTTTTAAAAATTCGTATTCGTATATTTTAGGTTTGATTTTGTCGGCTAAAAAGTTCAGTTTATTCCGCAATTCGCCAATCAATTCCATATAGTTTTCATCATCACTTTTTGAGTTCATTCTGCCTTTGTCATTTCTACCCTGAAAATATTCTCTTATGTCATATAAACTTGCATTCACGTTCACATTTGATTGGCTGTGATAATATTTCCAAAGTTCTCGACCTGCATCAAAAACCGCTGTGGCTTCTTCTGAAAATTCTCTTTTTAAGGTTTGATTTTCTAATGTGCCAAATAAATTGCTTTCGTTTTCTGTTTTTATTTTACCGTTAATAAAATCGGTCATAAAATGACTTTCAAATCTATTTTGAGCATTTACCTCTTGTTCCGTGAAAGGTATCCAATGGTTGGTGCCATCAGCAATTGTTATTCTATTTTGCCCATCAAATAAAGCAAAAGCCAAACAATCGTTTTGAAATTCTCTGTCAGTTTTCCAACCTTCATTGGGAAAAAAGAAAGGGTCTCTATCATTAATCCAAGTAGCATTTATGCTTGATTGAACTGTTAAAAAAATAGAATCATAAATTAAAGTAGTATTAGAAACATTAAGCCCTCTGCCTGCTTTAATTGCAAAATAACATAAACTCTTATTTTGCATATCATTTCTGGCAACACCAATCTGACCTATTATGTCATTTTCATTCTTACTTCTTACATTTTTTTTAATCCAATTATTAATAAAACCTTGTGATTTATCAGGTGAGTGTAATTTTTTAACACCAATAAATTCTCCTTTTTTATTATATATATCTGCTTCTGATTCTTCAAAAACTTCTTTAGATTCCAAATTGTAAATAAAAAATCCAATAGGAAATATTCCTTTTACATTATCAAAAGTATTAGCTGGTACGATAAAAGACTTCACTAATTTAGCCTTGTAAAAATTTCTAAAATCTTTAAAATTTGGTGATTGTAAGTTCTTCAGTTTACAAAAGACACCGATTCTACAATTTTGTATTTCAGAATAAATTCTTGCCAAAAATTGTGTGAAAAGTTCATTGCTTGCCTTACCAATTAATTTATTGAATTTTAAATATGTTGTGTTGGAATTTGTGGTGTTATCTTTATGTTCGCCAGTACCTGAAATTGTATGCCTATTTCCTGCTTCTGCATAAGGTGGATTGATATAAACCACTAATTTTTTGCGTTTTTCTTCATCATTGAGAATCTCTTGTAAACTTTGTGGCAGTTTGGAAAAATCATCATTTAAGAAGTCAAATTGGAAAACGTGATTTTTCAAAAGGTTAGCACCGTGGTCAATACGCTCGTGCATTACATTAATATCGGCTTGGTCTAATGTGCTTGCGTAAATGTTATATTTATTGGTAAGTCCTGCCAAAAGATTTCCGGTGCCTGCGGCACAATCCCAAATATAGTAGTCGTCTTGCCAGTTTTCGCCCAAATAATCAGTCAAGTATTTTTGCGAAAGTTCTACCCAAATTCTCGGTGTAAAAAATGCTCCTTTTCGTTCTCTAATGTCTTGAGGAACTAATAAATCTCTACGCTCAATGATGTAATCTTGAAACTCTTTTATTGGTGGTCTTTTGTAAAGTTTCCAGAATTGCAAATAAGCATCTTTATTTCTAATGTTTATTGTAGCATCAAACATTTGCTTGATGTTTTCTTTGGCAATTTTGTAACCTTGATTTTGAAAAACCACAAATAAATTATCTCTTATTGTTAAATCATCATCAATATTTTGTGTGTCTTTATCATCAACAAAAAGGTCGGCTAAATAAAAATCGCCATCAAAAATATTTGCTTTTTTTAAGTCGTCCC
>JACNJR010000074.1 GCA_014382495.1 Candidatus Cloacimonadota bacterium
AAGAATAGATTATAATACTGGAGATTTAGAGGAAAAACTTAAGGAAATAAAACAAAGTTAAGTTGGGTAAATGGTGAGATAAAAAAACCTCACAAAATTATTGAAGAAAAATGTATCAAATGCGGATATATTCGTTGTTTTTTTAATCTGCGCATTGCAAATATTATCTCTTGAGGAATATCTACCTAACTCGTTCAAACTTAGTTGTCAAAATGATGTCACCTTTAAATATCTCATTTCATATAACTTTAAAATTGAAGTCACCTTGTAATTTTTACTTGAAGAATTTAACTTTCCAAAATTTTTATTAACGATTTCCCTGTCATTTCTTCCGGTTTGTTAATGTCTAAAATATCTAAAATTGTAGGCGCAATATCTGCAAGCTTGCCGTCATTTTTTAATCTTACATCTGTTTTGTCATTTAGAGAAATTAAAAGCGGAATCCTGTTTTTCGTATGTGCAGTAAATACATTTCCATTTTCATCAAGCATTTTTTCAGAATTTCCATGGTCGGCAGTAATAATATAATTGTAATTATTTTTTTCAAGTGCTGCCACAACTTTAGCAACTGATTTATCAACGGCTTCAACTGCTTTTACAGCCGCTTCAAAAACGCCAGTATGCCCCACCATATCGCAATTTGCAAAGTTGAGAATAATCACATCATATCTCTGTGAATTTATTTTTTCAATAACTTTATCCGCAACAAGATACGCATTCATTTCCGGCTGCAAATCATAAGTCGCAACTTTTGGAGATGGAACAAGAATTCTGTCTTCGTTCTTGAATGGTTTTTCAACACCGCCATTAAAAAAGAATGTTATATGTGCATATTTTTCTGTCTCTGCAATTCGCAACTGCTTGAGTCCATTATTCTGTAAAACTTCTCCAAGAATATTTGTTAGTTTAATCGGTTTAAATGCAACATTCAGATATTTATTGAGTTTTATATCATATTCTGTTATAGTTGTAAAAAAGAGATTGTGAAATTTTCTAACTTTGAATTTTTTGAAGTTGGGATTGACAAAGCAATTTGTAAGTTGTCTGGCTCTATCTGCACGGAAATTAAAGAAAATTATCGCATCATTATCTGAAATTATTGCAACTGGTTTTCCGTTTTTTTCGATTATAGTTGGGATGACAAATTCATCAGTAATGCCATTTTCATAACTTTTTTCCATTACGGAAATTGTATTTGTTTCGGCATTTCCATTTCCAAAAACAATTGCCTGATATGTTTTTTCAATTCTTTCCCAGCGATTGTCTCTATCCATTGCATAGTAGCGTCCGGAAATTGAAGCAATTTTTCCCAGCCCAATCTTCTTTGATTCTGCTTCAAATTCTTTTATGAAACGAATTCCATCATTTGGTTGAGTATCTCTGCCGTCCATAAATGCGTGGAGATAAACTTTTTTGAGATTATTTTTCTTCGCTAATTTCAAAAGTGCCCAAAGATGCTCTAACGAACTATGCACACAACCATCCGAAAGCAGGCCGAAAAGATGAAGATTTGATTTGTGAATTTTGCAATGTTCAACAGTTTTTTCAAATGCGTCATTTTCAAAAAATGACTTTTCTTTTATACTTAAATTTATACGAGTGATATTTTGATAAACAATTCTACCAGCACCAATATTGAGATGTCCAACTTCCGAATTTCCCATTGTTCCTTCTGGCAAGCCGACGGAATTTCCAGAACATTTTAATTTAGTCCAAGATTTGGTTGAGAAAAGTTTGTCTAAATTCGGCGTTTTTGCCACTTTGATGGCATTGCCTTTTACCTCATTTCGCAAGCCAAATCCGTCTATTATTATTAGCATTAATTTGTTTTTCATCGTATCAATCCTTCCAATTGTTGCAGAGCGCACGAAGAATTTTATTATTCCTTTTTGACTGAACTTAATCTAAAAGATGGAGTCCTGTCAGGTTAATATAATGTGGTGATTTTTGACATTAGATTAATAAAAATGTAACTAAAAAATTTACAAATTCACCAGTTCACTAATCCAACAAATAATCGCTAACAAAATTCGTCGTGATATTAGATTTCAGAAATTCTGGATGATTGAGAATCATTTTATGAAAGTCGATTGTTGTATGAATTCCTTCAATTACAAATTCGTCCAAAGCCCTTTTCATCCTATTAATTGCTTCGTTTCTTGTCTTTCCGTGCGTAATCAATTTTGCAATCATTGAATCATAATATGGCTGAATAGTCCAGTTTGTAAAGCAAGCAGAATCTACGCGTACACCAAATCCGCCAGGTGGAATATATTGTGTGATTTTTCCCGGAGATGGGCGAAAATTGTTTTTCCAATCTTCTGCATTTATTCGGCATTCTATCGCGTGTCCTTGATGAGAGATATTTTTCTGATTAAGTCCAAGTTTTTCACCAGACGCAATTGTGATTTGTTTTTTCACAAGGTTGATATTTGTTATCATTTCAGTAACAGGATGCTCGACTTGAATGCGCGTATTCATCTCCATAAAATAGAATTTTTTTGAATCGATATCATAGAGAAATTCGACAGTTCCGGCAGAACAATAATTCACGCTTTTTGCGGCTTTTACGGCAGTTTCGCAAATTTTTTTTCTTGCTGTTTCGGAAAGAATTGGGCAAGGAGATTCTTCCAATAATTTTTGATGATTACGCTGAATTGAGCATTCTCTCTCAAAAAGATGAACAGTATTTCCCTTCTTATCGGCAAGGATTTGCACCTCAATATGTCGAGAATTTGGGATAAATTTCTCGATATAAAGTTCGTCCGAGCCGAATGCTTGTTTCGCTTCTTGTGAGGCGTTTTGGAAATTTTTTATGAGCTCATCTTCACTGTTTGCAATTCTCATTCCTTTGCCGCCACCGCCAGCAGATGCTTTAATCATAATCGGATATCCAATCTGTTTTGCAGATTTTTTGAGAGCCGACTGGTCTTGTATAATTCCTTTTGAGCCAGGAATAATTGGCACGCGCGCTTTCCGCATTATTTTTCGTGCTGTCGCCTTATCGCCCATCTGTCGCATCGATTTTGGACTTGGCCCAATGAAAATTATATCTAATGCTTCACATGCTTCTGCGAAATTAGCATTTTCGGCAAGGAATCCATATCCTGGATGAAGCGCATCCGCACCGCTTGCTTCTACCGCGCCAAGAATATTCTGATAGAAAAGATAACTTTCTTTTGCGGGAGCTTCGCCTATGCAAACACTTTCATCGGCAACTCTTTTGTGGAAACTTTCTTCATCTGCTTTGGAATAAACGGCTACGGTTTTGATTCCCATCTCTTTTGCGGCACGAATAATTCTGAGAGCAATTTCGCCACGATTTGCTACAAGTATTTTTTTTATCATAATTTTTATGAAAATTAGTAAACTTGCAAATTAACCAATTCTGATTTTGAAAAGTGTCTGGTCATATTCAACCATTTTGCCGTTTTCTATCAGTATTTCTTCAACCGTCCCGCCAACTTCGGACTCAATTTCATTCATTACTTTCATCGCTTCAACAATGCAGAGTGTATCGCCTTTTTTCACTTTTGAGCCGACATCTACAAATGGTTCGCTGTCTGGTGAAGATGCTCTGTAAAATGTGCCGACAATTGGAGTTTTTATTTTAGTAAGATTTTTATCCTCTTCTTTTTGAATTTTTTCTGAGATTCCGTCTGTTTCTATTTCCTCTTGCTGAGCAAAATCATCTTTATCTGAAATTGGTTTTTCAATCTCTTTTTCAGAAATTCTAATTGCTGTCTCGTCGCGAGTTATTTTTCGCCAGATTTCATATTTTTCTTCATTGCGATTAACAATTAATTTTGTGATATCATATTTTTCCATCTCCTCAAAAATTTTTTTCAGCTGAGAAAGCGGAACGATATTTTTTTCTTTTGGACCTATCATCGAACCTCCAATTATTTTTTTAGCATTTGAGAAAATATTTTGTTTAGATTTTTTGGTAAGAAAATTTTGGACAGATTTTTCGCATTTTTCCCGCCAGCCATTGCCATATCTGCCTTTCCGCCACCTTTGCCACTTACAATTTTTGCAGCTTCATTCACAATTTTTCCAGCATGAAATCTATTCTGTAAATTTGACGAAACAACGCAAATGAGAGATGCTTTTTCGTCAATTTCTGCACCCAAAATTCCAATTCCATTCTTCATTTTGCTTTTCAGATAATCTGCTGATTCGCGAAGCTGCTGGGCATCGTTTACATTTACTTTTCCAGCAATTATTTCAACAGATTGGATACTTACAGAATTTGCTAAAAATTTGTCAATAGAATTTTTTATTTTGCTTAATTCGAATTTTTCAAGCTCTTTTTTCAGATCTTTATTTTCAGAAATCAACTTTTCAATTTTATTTTTGATATCATTTGACGGACAATTTAATTGCACTTCAATTTCGTGCAAAATAGCTTCATTTTTTTTGAAAACTTTATAAGCAAATTCTCCAGTTAATGCTTCGATACGGCGCACTCCAGCAGCGATGGAACTTTCAGAAAGAATTTTGAAGATGCCAATTTCTCCTGTATTTTTACAATGAATTCCTCCACACAATTCCAGCGAGAAATCTGCAATTTCAATTAATCTTACTTGCTTATCATATTTTCCGCCAAAGAGTGCCATTGCTCCGCGCTTTCTTGCGTTTTCCAAATCATCATAAGAAGTATTAACTTGCAAATTTTCCAAAATTTTCTCATTAACAATTTTCTCAACTTTGTTAAGTTCGCTCTTCGTAAGTTGTTTGAAATGCGTGAAATCAAAGCGCAATCTGTCAGCAGAAACATACGAACCCTTTTGGTGAAGATGCGTTCCAACAACTTTTCGCAACGCAGAATGCAGAAGATGAGTCGCTGTATGATTTCTCAAAATTTCCTTTCGCCTTTTAACATCAATTTTTGCTGTCATCTCTTTGTTGTTGATTTTCCCGGAAATGAGCTTTCCAAAATGAATGAACAAATCGTTGTCTTTTTGAACATCTTGAATTTTAATTTTGCAATTTTCATTGAAAATCTCTCCAACATCCGCAATCTGGCCGCCAGATTCAGCATAAAATGGAGTTTTGCACAAAACCAGTTTTATATTATTTTTTTTATCACGCGAATATTTTGAGATGTAGGTTTGACATTTATTTTTTTCATAACCTATAAATTCCGTTTTATCCGTTTGAAAAAATTCATTCCACTGAACATTTTTTGTATTCATATCAAATTTTGCAGAAGATTTTGAGCGTTTTTTTTGCTCAGCCATCTCAATTTCAAATCCTTTTTCATCGATTTTCAAATCCATCTCTTCCGCCATAATTTTTGTCAAATCCATCGGAAATCCAAAAGTATCATAAAGTTTGAAAACATCTTTTCCAGAAATAATATCACAAGGTTTTAGATTTTCAGCAATTTCATCAAATTTGCTGATTCCTTTATCCAGAGTTTTGTTAAACCGCTTCTCTTCCTGTTCTATTGTTAGTTTTATATGTTCTTTTTTCTCGATTATTTCTGAATAACTTTCTCCTAAAATATCGACAACAATATCAACTAATTTATTCAAAAATGATTTTTCCAGATTTAATAATCTGCCGAATCTTGCTGCTCTCCGAAGAATTCTTCTTATGACATATCCTCTTCCTTCATTTGACGGCAAAACGCCATCAGCAATGGCAAAAGTAAGAGTTCTAATGTGATCAGAAATGACACGAAAAGTTGATATATTTGTTTCAAATTTAGTTTTAGACAATTTTTCGATCTGTTTAATTATTGGCATAAAAAGGTCGGTTTCGTAATTTGATGATTTGTTTTGTAGGATTGCAACTAATCTTTCAAATCCTGCTCCTGTATCTACATTTTTTGAGGGAAGATCAATTAATTTTCCACTTTCTAATCGATTGAATTGAATGAAAACGAGATTCCAAATTTCAACGAAACGCCCGCAATTTCCATTGATTACACATTTATGATTTTCATCTCCACTTTTTTGGCAATGTTGTTTGCCGCGATCATAATGGATTTCCGAGCAATGTCCACAAGGTCCAGTTTTTGCCATCTCCCAAAAATTATCCTTATCGCCAAATTTGAGAATATTTTCTTTACTGATATTGATCATTTTCTTCCATATTTGGAATGATTCATCGTCGTTGTTGTGAACGGTTGCGAAGAGTTTCTCTTTTGGAAATTGCCAAATTTCAGTTAGGAGTTCCCAAGCCCATTTGATTGCTTCTGCTTTGTAATAATCGCCGAAAGACCAATTTCCAAGCATTTCGAAGAATGTATGATGAAAATCATCTTTTCCGACTTCTTCTAAATCATTGTGTTTTCCGCCAGCTCGCAAGCATTTCTGGCTATTTACTGCACGAGTATAAGCTCTTTTTCCTTTTCCGAGAAAAATATCTTTGAACTGGTTCATTCCCGCATTTGTGAATAACAAAGTCGGGTCATCGCGCGGAATCAGCGAAGCAGAAGAAACGATTTTATGTCCTTTATCTGCAAAAAATTCGATAAATTGATTTCTTATTTCCTTACTTGATTTCATTCAAAATTTCCTTACTTATGGAAAGAGAAGATGTTTCGGTTTTTTTGTGTCAAGAAAATATAGTATTTTATTGAGACGGATAAAAAAAATTTACTCTCCTGAAATTTCTTCATTCATATTTTCATTTTGAAATTCATTTTCATCTTCGGGATTTTCAGTTAAATCTTGAAAGAAAGGCTTGGTTTGCAATTCATTTTTTATTGAGAGTTCGAGCTCTTGAATCGGCTTTTGTAAAAGCTCCAAAGCAAAAATCATTTGAGGGGAAAGTGCTAATTTCTGTTCAAGTTTCTGCTTTGTAAATTTATGTTTGATTAAAATTAAATACTTGAGATTTTATTATTTTTTTTCATTATTCAGATTTTTTTATTGACATAGATTTTCTTAAATTAAATTTACTGCACAATATATTTTTTGTGGGCCAGTAACTCAGTGGTAGAGTATCGCCCTTTTAAGGCGAGAGTCGAAGGTTCGAATCCTTCCTGGCTCACCAAGTTTGATTTTTCGCTTGTCGCAATAGATACTGTTTAACCATATTTCTGCAAGGTTTGACAAAAGTTTTTCAAAGTAGATAATGCAACCCTCTATCAATTTCATCTGTTTTCAAATCATTTATCTCAAGATACAAAATTTTTATTAAATCCAAACATATCAATTATTTTTGCTTGTTTATAGCTATGTTTCTCAATTCCTGTTTTAAAATCTACAGTTTTAAATTGCATTGTTAAAGAATTAATTTCGTCTTTATTGTTAAGATAAAAATCATAAACAACTTCTAATGAGGGTTTATTAAATGTTGTGAATCTACATTTTTTAGGATTAATCATTTTAAATGTTCTGCAGAAATATTCATCGTAAGCTGGTGAAATCCCCAAAACACCCATCATTATTTTTGTTACTAAAACAATATCACGTTGGTCTTTTTCGATAATTATTTTTTTTATATCTGAATAAATTTGGAGAATTATTGCTGATTCGTTTTCATAATTAATGACATCTAAATCCCAAATATAATCATCTAAATTTGCAAAATAAGATATTAGAGATTCAAAATATTTATAACTTTTTTGTAAAAGGAAACTTGAACCTCTCATCATTCCCCAACTTGCAAGATAGAAACCTAAAATCGCACAACTTTTTTCAGAATCTTTTAATAAGTTTTTTTGATTTTTATAAAAATAGTTAAAACAATAATCATAAGAAGCATATCTGTGAGTAAGATTTCTTGAAGAATTAAACTCACCAACAATTTTAGATATTTCCATTTTTTATTTTCTCCAAAGTGCACCTAATGGTTGGTCACTGCCACGATTCTTCCTGCTTCTCTTTCAATCTGAATGTGGGGGCTTTTGTTAGCAGAAAAAAAACACGATATAACATCAAAAGAGCAATAAATATTTAAACTCAAATTATAGATATTTAGTGATTAAAAATTTCGTCCACAGTAATTTCCTTAACTTTTCCATATCGTTTTAAAATTTTAAAATCAATGTCTCCTTTTTTACCAATAACAACAATATCAAATTTTTTATTTGCAATATGTTCATTGAAGAAAATTTCAAATTCAGCAAAAGACATTGTTTGTATTTTTTTATAAACTACTTCATCGATATTATAATCAATGCCAAGCTGCAAATTGTTCAAATAATTCCAGAAGATGCTTGTTTTAGTTACTCTTTTTGCTTCTATCTTTTTCATTACAGCTTTGCGGGTATTTTCAAATTGCTTTTCTGCTTCCGGTATTTTGTTTAAGATTTCTATCATTGCTTTTAATGCCTCTTCCATTTTATCTGGTTGTGTTTGAATAAAAGAAGTTAAATAATGTGATTTATCAGTTTCACTTGGAGTGGATAAATATGAATAGGCCGAATAAACAAGACCTTTGCTTTCTCTTAATTCCTGCCCAACAATTGATGATAGCCCCAGCCCATAGAACTCATTGAACATTCTAATAAACGGATAATATTCCTCATTGAACTTTTCATTTTTTGAAATAAGAAATATCTTACTTTGAACCATATCATAATCTACAAAATATACCTTATTTGAACTCTCTAATTCAGTAAAAATTTTCTTTTTCGGTAATTCTCTCATTGTTTCATTTTGTGTATAAACTGAACTTAATAATTCAAAAGAAGCATCAAAATCTTTCGGTCCGTAATATAGTATTTTGTGCTCAAATTCTAAAATCTGATTTATTAAAGCGATCACTTTCTCCGAATCAACTTCTTGTAATTCCTCATTGGTAAGAAAGTATCTGGCAGGATTATCTTTACCGTATTTTGCATAAGTTTTCAAATTATTTTCAATTTTCCACTTACTTAGTTTTTCATTTGCCCGTTCTTTCATTAATTTCTCGAGATAATTATCAAAAGATTCTTTATCCATTTTTGCTGTTTTTAAGTTTTCGACAAACAAAACAAGTGCTTCATCCAATTTTTTATCTAATCCTGAAAGATAAATATATGATCGATCACCGGAAGCAAATACTCCTGTATAAACACCAAGTTTAAAATATTCTTTAGCCAATTCTTCTGCCGAATATTTTTCTGTTCCGGCATATGTAAAATAATTAAAGGCTAATTCTAACTCTTTGATGTTGTATCTTCCCATTTCAACAATAATATTAACAGAAGTTAATTCATTATTCTTATTTTGAATATAATTAAATTCTACTCCTCCGATCATTTTGGTTTTTATCTTCTCTTTGAAATTCACAAATTCCGGTTTTAATTGTGTTTCAGGTAAAGCTAAAAATTCATTATAAAATTTAGATTCTTTTGTTCTGTCATTTTCGATGGGAGTGATCTCTGGTTTATCTACGGTTACACTATTTGTGTTCTCACCTTTCCTTTTGTAAACAACCACATAATTATCTTTGAATGTTTCGTTAGCATAATCTATGATTTTTTGTTTGGTGATCTTTTCCATTTTATCAAGACTATAAACTGTTTCTGACCAATCTTCATCTACTATAAATGATTGCAATATTGAATAGATATAATAATTGTATTCTATTTGACGAAGGCGATTGAGCTTTTCATTATTTATTATGGCTTCCTGAAGCCAATCTTCAAATTCACCTTTTTTTATTTTCTCAATTTGAGATAGTAATAAATGTTCAGCTTCTTCCAGAGTTTGACCTTCGAGAGGATTTGCATAAAGTGTAAACGAACCATAATCTTTATTAATACTGTTAAAAGCATATGCATTTAAAACCTGTTGTTTCTTAACCAAATCTATATCTATCAAGCCGGCTTGTCCATTGTATAA
>JACNJR010000063.1 GCA_014382495.1 Candidatus Cloacimonadota bacterium
TTTGTCCGTTTTTCGGAAACCATTCGATATTCCAAGTTAAAATTTCAAAAGTGGAATTTTCGCCAAAAGATAAGTCCTCAAGATCACGCGCAAAAAGATGAAGTGAAATCATCGTTAAAATAAAGATTATAAATATTGTTTTTTTCATTTTTATTCCAAGTTGAAAGGCCTGCTAATCTCCAAATTTGAAAATTAGCAGGCACATAATTTTGTTTTTTATTTCATTAAGATCATTTTTTTAGTTGAAGTATAATTTCCAGAAGTTAATTTGTAGAAATAAATTCCATTTGCTTGATTTTCAGCATTCCAAGAAATTGAAGATTGATTATTAAATATTGAATATTCTTTGACCTTTTGACCTTTAATATTGAATATTTCAATTCGTGCATTTTCGTGTAAATTCGTGGCTAAAGAAAATGAAATAGTTGTAGAATTACTAAACGGATTTGGATAATTGCTATACAATTTTGTGAAGTTAGGTTTATCATCAGGATAATTTATTTCATCAATTTTGGTTGAATTCAGAAGAAAATCCGAAATTTCATAATCAGAAATTGGCTCAGAAAATTCGATTGAGATAATTTGATTTGAGCCAACAATTGGATTGACATTCATATACGCGATTTTGAGAATTCTTTCTTTTTCAGAATTCACAGCAATTTGCCCATCTTTTGTGATTGGAGTAAATTCATAAGAAGAGAATTTTCCATCAAATTCTAAAGTAAATTGAAATGCGATAACATTATCTTTTTGACTCAATTCTGAAGTTGAAATGTGGAGAATGTTATCCACTTTTGAGATAAATATTTCCGCTTCAATTTGATTTTGAATAGCGAGTTTGCCTTGTTCAACTGGGAATTCTGTAATAATTCCGGCTGAATATTGTAAAATTAGTGCAGCATCAAACGCTTGAACTTCGCCATTGCCATCCACATCTGCTGCTATTAACTGCTCGCCATCAAATTCTATCATCTCAGCAGAATACTGTAACACCATCGCTGCATCAAATGCTTGCACTTCGCCATTGCCGTCCACATCGCCATACACAACAGGTTCACTGCCAACTATAAATGTAACTGGAATTGTAATCTGTGGAGTATCTGGATCATTCGAGGAGATATTTAATGCACCTTCATAAGTTCCATCTACAAGTTCTGCAGCAGAACAAATTACAACTACTTCTTGATTATCTTCGGGTGCAACAGTTCCCGAATAAGGATTTACACTAATCCAAGTATTTTCAGCATCTACTTCAAAAGTTGCTGTTCCTTCATAACCATAATCCAAAGTGTAATTCAAATATTCAGTGCCCTCAACATCCGTTACCGTTAAGTAATTATCATTCCAACCATCTCCGTATGAATCGTGGGCATAAACTGTATAAATTCCATTATCCAATGAAGCAGTTTCATCAAAAGGTGCACCGCCACTCGCCACTACATTCCCAAATGGATCTTCTATCTCCCAACTTACTTCATATTGATAGCTTCCACCGTCACAGGTGATTGCAACATTCGTAGCTCGTAAATCTGAAGCATAAGCAGGATTGATCATAGTTGTAAATTCGGCTGGTTTTATTTCTAATCCATTTATAATTTTTTTCTTTTTCTCTATGTAACTATTATGATTTATTACTTTTGGTTGCTTTTCTTCGTTTTCACTTACATCAGAAAAACTAATATTCGAAGAGATAGAAGAACTAATCGAGAAATTCAAATCGCCATTGCCAAAATTTGAGATAACAAATTGGTCATAAGTTGATGCACCAGAATCTGCATATAGAATTAATTCATCAACATCTACAATAATATTTGCAACTGGCGGAGGACCAATCGGCGGGAAAATAATGTAATCAATCCAAGCACAATCGGAGCCACTATCCACATAACCGTCTTTGTAATATCTCCATTCAAAAGTGTGTGTTCCTGCAGAAATAGAATAAGTTTCTTCGCTCCAAGCAACTTCACCATCCCATCTACCTAATTCAGTTCCATCAAGAAGAAAATGAAAATAGTCATAATCATCATTTGCATCATCTTCGCAGGAAACTCTCTTCCAAAAACTTAGTTCACCCGCAGCAGTAACGCTGAGTTCAACAATTAAAGAAGTTTCACCCCAAGCACCGATATCTCCTGATTGTGCACCATAAACACCTTCATAGCATTCATCAGAAATTGTCCAGTCGGCATTTCCGCTGAAAGTCCAAGGATAAGAATTGAAGTAACCGGTTTCGAAATCTTCGAAGATTAATCCAATCGAGCGAACAAATGTCTCTTGCTCGGAATATTCTCCGGCACCTACACTAAAATAGAAAGAGACCGTTTCGCCAACTGGTGCATCGCTACTTACTTCAATATCATAAATTGCGTTTTCGGTATTTCCAGCTGCGATTTCGCCTAAATTATAAACTTCATTATCTACAGTAATATATGGACTTTCGCAGATCAACATTGCCGTTGCAGAAGGTGAAACAGCGTGTCCAAAATTACTTGTAGGAATTGTTAAAGTTACAGATTCACCTGGATCTAAAACTCCATCATTATCGCCACTTGAATCATCGATTGTCATATTTCCAATTGACAAATTAGGTGCATTTACCGTTATTGAAAAACCGGAATTCCAAATATCTTTAGCATCTCCCGAAACTTCCAAATCAAAATTTACAATGTGTTGGTCAGAAATATTATTAGCAATACTAACCGCAAATGCATCATTTTGAGTTGAAGTACTTTCTGCTGAAATTGTTCCATAATCCGCAGAATTATCTGTAATTGTGACAAAATCATCTTCTGTTGATAATGTAGCAAGCACATTATATGCGTTTTGATTTCCGACATTTTCAAGAGTTACATCTAATGTAATATCTTCTCCATATTCAGCAACACCGTTTATCTCGTAAGCATTGAAAATAACATAAGGTTGATCCGAGACAACAACAATTGTCCCTTCGTGACGAATTTTATTATGTCCAATAACTGAAACAGTTAAAGGTTGTGCTGTATCAATTGCTGAAAAAAGATTCACAACAGTTGTTCCAATTATGTTCACGCTCCTTCCAATAAGCTCACCATCCTGCATTACAGCGACTCTTGCTCCTGGTGTATTGACTTGGAATGTAATCTGGCTTGTTCCAATTGAAACACTTACAGGATAACTTACATTCATCTCGGTCGGTTGAGCCGTCCAAATATCCATTGTTGGATCACCAAAAAGTATTAATTCATAAGCACACCATCGAATAACTTGGTCTTGCTCTATAAATGAAACATTATCTTCTTTGGAATCTCCATTTGCATTTCCTATAAGTGTAATATTTTCGCCGAAAATTGCGTCATAAAATTCTCTATCAAAATATTGAGAAGCGCCATTTGTGCTGCCTTGCTCTCCCCAACCATAACGGGAATTTCCAATCGAAGCTACATCCGCTGTTTCTATGGTGGTAATTTCTTCGGCAAAGCAATCCGAGCCATAAGAACCACCAGTGCTTCTATTATCAAAAGAACCATTGTAACATCCTTGTGAATAGCCGATAACAAATCCACGAGTTACTCCATCATTTGTGAAATTTGAAGTTGTCAAATCAGAGTTATACATAAGCATATTATAACCAACATCAGAATGCCCAAGATGGTTGCGAAGGTTCAGACCGATATTATTAAATTGATTGAAAACATCATATTTGTTCCAACTGCTATTTATTTCGTAAAGTGTATAAACAGTAAAATTATCAGAAACGCCTTCCGTCGTATATCCGTGATTTGAACTGCCATACGCGACTTCGTCTTTGTAAGTTCCGCCATAAGTTCCAGGCCAAAGATATTCGCCAAGCATAAGCGCCTTTTCAATATCTTCTACAACCGGTTCATTCTGATACATATACAATTTATTTGTGTGATGTTGAATCTCAGTAGCATTATCTGCGCAGATTCTACCAATTGCAACTTCTGCATACAAATCTGCTTCGTTTGATTCACCCCAATTATTATCGCCGTCGTCATTCCAAGAACCATCTAAACATGCATAATACATATCTGATGGAATATCGTTATCGGCGTATCCATCGCCTGGGTCTGCAAAAAATCCACGATGCGGAATAATATCATTTGATGAATTGTTTGGCGCTGAATCTCCACCCAAAATTACAGAATTTACGCCATAATTTGAATAATAATCGATGATACAATTTCTGATTTTTTCTTGCTCATCTTGTCCCGAATATTGTAAATAGATTGTATTCGTTGAGATTGTTTTGACAATAAATCCAGTCGATTCTTTGTATTCAACATAATCGTTAAATGCTGACAATAAAGAACTGTCAGTGATAAGCAAAATATCATATTCTTCATCTCTTTTTGGCTCAGAATAAGAATATGTGTCCAAAATTTCAGGATTATCAACTATTTTTACAATTCGATTTTCGACCTGTTTTGAATCTCGCAAAAATTTTTCTGAATTCAATGCACGATTAGTTGTTTCTGTCTCAATTTCAATCGTAATTTTTTTGATAAATTTAATTTGATTATCTGCAGGAATATAATTTACAGGACAAATTGTGAACGAACCAATGCTATGACCAGACAGAAAATGTGTGCTGCTGTTTTCTATGACATTTTTTGGAAATTGTTCTGACGAGTTATAGATTTTTTCATTTGGAATAACCTGATAATTCGGGTCAATTTCTTTTGAAAGAGGAATCTGCTTACTTGCAGGTTTGATTTTGATATTATCCAGAGTTGGATAATATTCAATTGAAGTAATTCTCACATTTGCAATCTCCTGATTTTGTGGAAGTAGAATATCTGCTGCAAAATATGGCAAATATGGATTTCCCTCTTTACCAAAATTTCTGGAGTTTTCATAAATCAGTTCAGTAACTCCATTTTCTGTTTTTAACTGCGGCACATCAAAATTGTAAGTATAAGATTCGGTCGCTGCGGAAAGTTGAAAAGCAAGCAGAAAAATCATTGATAAAACTGCTAACATACTAATTTTTTTCATCGTTCTGTGTTTCCTTTCGTTTTTTTATTTTTTCAATTCGTTATTTTCAAACAAAATTTTCCCATCTATTTTTATAGTATTATTTAACATAAAAAATTGTGAGACCATATTTGAATCCAGATTGCTAACTTGCAATTCATCCCAACCGATTTGCAAACTTGCAGCGCCAAATATCTTTGAATTGATATACTGATTTCTAATATCTTTTGTGATTTCCGAATTCAATCCGATGCAGAATGAGCCGATTGAAGTTTTGTCACCTTCAGCTGTTTCAAATAATTCTTTGATATTTGTTTTATTCGGTAAAATTATTTTAGGGAATTCATCATTTACAATTCTGAATGAGATATTTTTAAATCTTTTATCGAAAACATATGCAAAATCTGCTTGAAATTCACCTTCGATTTGCGCATTTTTCAAAAGGCAAACAACCATTCCGGCCGGCAATTCAGAATCTGCTGATTTCTCCTTCGCAATTCCACTTTTTAGTTCGATTCTTTTCTGTTCTGGAAGAGTAATTTTTAGCGAATTTCCTTTGTTATCAAATATCTCAACTATTTTTGCGTTTTGAAGTTTATCTTTCACAAATTCACAATCTTTTTGAAGTTTTTTTACATCCACATTCAGTGATTTCCAATACATATCTTGGCAGATTTCAGGATTTTTTCCTTTCTCAATCTGCTTTTTTTGCAAAGTATCAATTGTTAAAAATCTAACTTTTGTTTCGTATGATTTTCTGATATTTTCTCGCGATACTTTCTCAATCAATTTTCTTTTAATCGTCATTTCAGAAGTGAAATTATCTTCTTCAAAATCTTCAAGAAGTTCTCCAGAAAATACGATTTGAGCATCAATTTTGTTCATCAAAAAATCGTCAATAACATCTTTTGTGACATATTTTTCTGGAACATATTTGATGAAATTATATTCAATTCGTTTAGTCCAAAATATCGGAATTGGATATGCGCCGCATTTGTAAATCTCGACCATCAAATCTTCTACAAGTTTTTGATGCATCGGCTGATAACTTATTGCAACGATTTCATCCTCTTTTATTTCAAGATATTGGTTGATTATTTTGTCTGACAAATCTTTGAAATCGATTTTGATAATTTTCTCTCTTCGCCAATCTGCCAGTTCTTGTTCAATCAAATTTTGAACTTTTTTCGAATGATCAATATCGGCTTCGCCAAGCGAAGAATCCAAGAAGAAATTTTTCGCAACTGCACGATAAAATCTTTTTACTGAACCTCGAATATGTTCAGAGCGAGTAAGATTTATTAATCCAGAATCCTCCAATTGTTTGATATCATACCAAATTACATTTGTTTTGATTTTGAATTTTTTTGCCAAATCTTGAGATGCATATTCTTTTCCGACGAGGTAACGAAGAATTTTCAATCTTCTTTCAGAAGCGAGAGTTTTTATCGCCTTGATATTTGAAATATAGAATATATCTTTCATAATTGACAACTTTCGTAAGGACTCAAAAATTTGAGTCCTTACATTTTATTTATTTTATTTCATTAGAATCATTTTTTTAGTTGAAGTATAATTTCCAGCAGTTAATTTGTAGAAATAGATTCCAGATGATTGATCTTTTGCATTCCATTTAACTTCACCAGTTTCATTGGGCTGAAGTGTTTCTACAAGCTGACCTTTGATATTGAATATTTCAATTTGTGCTTTTTCGTGTAAATTCGTGGCTAAATTAAACGAAATCATTGTAGAATTATCAAACGGATTCGGATAATTGCCAATAAGTTTTGTAAATGTTGTTGGTGATGTATCTTTAACATTTTCAATCTTTGTATTATTGAAATAGAAATTGTCTATTTTATATTCAGAAAGATTTTCAAATTGAAGCTCAAGAAATTCTCCATCTCCAGCAAATGAATGAATATTCATATATGAAATCTTCAAAATTCCATCTTTGGAATCATTGATTACAATCTCTCCACCTCTTGCTATATCTGACAATTTATAATTTTCAAATTCACCAACATAATGCAAATCAAATTGAAATGAAATTATTTTCTCGCTTGTAATATCTGAAGTAGAAATGTGCAATTTATCTCCAGATTTTTTAATACTCACTTTTGCATCGACAGGATTTGCTGATTTGCCACCTTCAACTGGAAATTCATCAATTATGCCAGCTGAATATTGTAAAATTAGTGCAGCATCAAACGCCTGAACATCTCCATTGCCATCTACATCTGCCGCTATTAACTGCTCGCCATCAAATTCTATCATCTCAGCAGAATACTGTAACACCATCGCTGCATCAAATGCTTGCACTTCGCCATTCCCATCTACATCTCCATAAACAATTGGCTCGTCATCGCCAACTATCATTGTAACTGGTATAATAAATTCGCCAACATTAGAACTAATCGTTATCTCCGCCGTATAAGTCCCATTATCCATATGACCAGCAGTATCAAAAATAACTGAAATTTCATCTGTATCTCCACCGACGATGCTTCCACTCGTTTGGCTTAAAGTTAACCACGAAATTGGTGGAGCTGCATTTATTTCAAAAGTAGTAGTCCCTTCATAACCGGTCTCAAAAGTCCAATTTAAATATTCAGTTCCATCGGTGTCGGTTACGGTTAAGTAATTTCCATTCCAACCATCTCCGTACGAATCATGACCATAAACTGTATAAATCCCATTATCCAAAGAAGCATTTCCACTAAATGGTGCGCCACCGCTTGCCACTACAGTCCCAAAGGTATCTTCTATCTCCCAACTTACTTCATACTGATAGCTTCCGCCATCACAGGTAATTGTAACATTCGTAGCTCGTAAATCTGGAGCATAAGCAGGATTAATCATCGTAGTTACTTCCGCAGGTTTTATCTCCAAACCATTGGCGATTCTCTCTTTCTTCGCAATATCTGCTGCCACATCAACTTCATAATCATTTTCTGATATTGCCACACGACCAGTCGTCTCAACTAAATTAATAGAATAATCCACACTGCCACCGCCAACATTAGAAAGATAAAGTATTTCCGTCAAAGCAGAATTCTCCTCTAATGTAACATTAAATTCATTTGGAGTAATTTCAAGTTCGGGTGGCGTCGGTAAAGTCACAGGTGGAAAAATAATGTAATCTATCCAACCACAGTCAGAACCATCACTTACAGAACCATCTTTCTCAAATGCCCAAGTAAAAGTGCGATTACCGGCTGTAACAGGATATGACGCTTGTGCCCAACTAACTTCTCCCGCCCACTCGTTTTGCAAATTTCCATCAATGTAGAATCTTAAATAGTCATAATTTGATTCAGATGATACTTTGTAATAGAAAGTAATATTGTCGTTAGAAAGCACATCGAGTGTAACTGACATCATCGAAATCTGATCATCATTAATATCTCCTGATTGTGCACTAAAATCTCCTTCATAAGAATCCGAAGAAATTAACCAATCTGCTTGTCCTTCAAATTCCCAAGGATATTGTACAAAATTACCGGTCTCAAAATCCTCAAGACAGATGCCAATGTTCAAACTGAAATCATCGCTTACACTATAATTATTATGTGCAGATACATTTAGCATAAATTCTGCCACATAACCAATTTGAGTATCCTCATCAACCGAAACATTAAATGTAACCTCACCGGATGAACCGGCAACAAGTGAAGTTAAGTCATCTGTATTTGTATTTATCTGCACATAAGGATCTGAATTTGTCAGTAATGCAATAATATCCATCGCCGTTGCTCCACCTGCGTTCTCTAAAGTAACTATTAAGTCAGCTGTATCGCCCGGATCTAACTGACCATTGTCATCATCAACCACAACATTACCAACAAAAATCACAGGAGCATACGCTGTGAAACTCATTAGCCCTTCCCAAGTATCTTCGTTTGCAGGTATAACTGCTTCAAAAGAGAAATTATAATCATTCGGCACAGATGTGGAAACTGTAAATTCAAAAGCGTTATTGAATGTTACATATTCTCCTGCATTGATTGTGCCAATATTTTCAAAATCGTCAGTTAGTGTAATGTACGAATCATTTATTGACAACGTCATACTAATTCCGGTTGCAGGTTCAACGCCAACATTTTCCAAAGTAACGGTAAGATAAATTGTTTCACCAAATTCTATAATGCCATCGCCATTTTCGTCTTCATAAGTGAAATCGCTTATCACAACATAAGGTTCTGCTCCAGCATCAACAGGAATTGTTTCGACATAAGTAATTTTATTGAATGCGGAAACTGTGATTGTAACATCTGCTGGTGGAAGCGGAATATCCCACAATTGAAGTGTAACATTTCCCGCTGCATTTGTAAAGCCAGAACCAATAATTTCGTTATTATATGAAAGGCAAACAAGTGCGCCTTCCACGCCGCCTGTTGAGACATCAAATGTCTCTGCGAATTGCGGAAGAGTTGGCTGATGCGAAACATTCATTGCGCTTGGAGTATCTGTTCTAACCTGCAATGACGCATCGCCGAAAATAATCCATGTTGCCATCATTCCGTTGTCGCCATAAACATCTAACATATTGCACGAGCCATTGTAATAAATACCGCCAATAGAATTTTTCTGTTCTAATTCAGAATTATTGGAATAATCCCATCCAACAAGAAGGTCAATCGCATGATCCTGTCCTCTCATAGGTTCAGACCAGGATTGGTTAATTGATGAGCCATAATGAGCGATAGCACCTGTTGGATTTCCATTATTTGTTGCTCTAAGCCAAGCTTCGGTAAAACAGGTTGTGC
>JACNJR010000076.1 GCA_014382495.1 Candidatus Cloacimonadota bacterium
AGGAATTTTGCGCAATGCCTCAGTAATGACAATTACCGCGCCAGTTGTAAACACCATAAAAGCCAAAATCAATATCGTAACAAAAATGCTCAACACACCACTTGCAGTCATATTAAACATTTTGATAAATCCGGCAGGATATCTTGCGATAATTCCGATGAAAATAATCAAAGAGATTCCATTTCCAATTCCTTTTTCTGTAATATTTTCGCCGAGCCACATAATGAAAATCGTTCCAGTTACGAAAGTTAAAATGGTAAGTAATTTAAATCCTAAACCGGGATTTGGAACTACAGAAACACCACCCTGTGTCGTTATACTTTCGAGAAAAACTGTAATTCCCAAAGCGTTGAAACTCCCAATTATAACAGTTCCATAACGAGTATATTGTGTAAGTTTTTTCTGGCCATCAGCACCCATTTTTTTCAATCTCTCAAAATACGGAATGATTGCACCCAAAAGTTGCATCAAAATTGACGAGGTAATATACGGCATAATTCCAAGCGCAAAAATCGTTGCTTTGCTCAGATTGCCACCAACAAAAAGGTCATACATTCCGAAAAGTGTTCCTTGCTGATTTTTGAAAAATTCGCCCAACGCAATAGTATTTATGCCTGGAGTTGGAATATGACTTCCCAAACGATAGATAATCAGAATTCCGAGAGTATACAGAATTTTCTTTTTTAAATCTGGAATTTTAAAAACATTTTTTATTGAAGCTAGCACTTAAACTACCTCAGCTTTCCCGCCAACTTTTTCAATCAATTCAACGGCTTTTTTGCTGAATTTGTTGGCTTTAATAATTTTCTTTTTATCAAATTTATTCTCTTTATTTGCCAAAATTTTTACTGAAAATTTTTTCTTTTTCGAAAAAGAAATCAGCTCAGCATCTTTCATAATTTTGATATCAATTATGTTTTCATTAATTTCTACCAATTCATTAAGCGAAACGGTTTGATTTACTTTTCTGAAGATATTAGTAAATCCTTTTCTCGGCAATCTTCGATGGATTGGCATTTGTCCACCTTCAAACCAATTTGGAATATTACCGCCGCTACGGCATTTTTGTCCATTCATTCCGCGGCCAGCAGTTTTCCCAAATCCACTTCCGACACCTTTTCCTCTTCGCGTCTTATTTCGCTTCAAATTTTTATTACTTTTTATTTCATTAAGATTCATAATAACCTACTTTTTTATCTTTTCAACTTTCAGCAAATGCTTTACAGAATTTATCATTCCGCGAATTTCAGGTGTATCATTTTGAATAATTGATTGATTCATTTTACGAAATCCAAGAGCTTTTAGAACAAGTCGTTTTCTCTCGACCTGTCCAATATAGCTTCCGATTTGAGTAATTTTCAATTTATCCTTTTTTGCACTTTTTTTCGGCATATAATTCTCCAAATCTATTCTAAAATTTCGGCGACAGTTTTTCCTCTTAATTTCGCAACTTCTTCGTGAGTCCGAAGTGCTTTGAGGGCGCTCATTGTCGCTTTTGCGATATTATGTTTTGTATTTGAGCCAAAGGATTTTGTCAGAATATTTTCAATTCCAGCTGCTTCCATAATTGCTCTTACCGGTCCGCCTGCAATGACACTTGTTCCTTGTGCAGCAGGTTTTAGCATAACTTTACTGCCCGCATATTTTCCGATAATTTTATGAGGAATCGTACCATTTCTGATTGGAACTTTGAACAGATTTTTTTTAGCAATCTCTTTTGCTTTATTAATTGCAGGAATCACTTCATTCGCTTTTGCCATCCCGATTCCGACGCTTCCATCTTTATCTCCAACTGCAATTATGCAATTGAACCGAAAGTTTTTTCCGCCCTTTGTAACTTTTGTGACTCGTTTAATTTCGATAACCTGCTCAAATCCTTGATCTTCTTCTTCTTTTCGATTAGATTTATACATAAAAAAATTCTCCTAAAATTTCAGTCCGACTTTTCTCGCGCCGTCTGCTAAAGCTTTTATTCGACCATGATATTTAAAACCATTTCTATCAAAACATATTTTATCTATTTTTTTTTTCAGACATTTTTTTGCTAAAATTTCTCCAACTAAAAATGCTTCTTTTGTTTTCTTGATTTTTTTTTCTTTTTTCGAAATAAATTCTGGTTGAAGTGTCGAAGTTGAGACCAATGTTTTGCCGTCGGTATCATTTATCACTTGGGCATAAATGTGTTTCAAACTTCTATACACACTCAAACGCGGAATTTCAGATGTCCCAAATAATTTTTTCCTGATAGAAATTTTCCTTTTGATTCTCAATAATTTACTCTTTTTCACATTATGTTTTGGCATTTATGCTCCTTCAGTTCCACCAGCAATTTTGCCAGCTTTTTTCCTGACATGCTCATTTTCGTATCGAATTCCTTTTCCCTTGTATGGCTCAGGTGGACGAATGCTTCTAATCGCTGCCGTCACTTGTCCCAAAAGTTCTTTATCGATAGAAAATAAATCGATAATTGTCTGCAAATTAGGAATATCGGTAGCTTGGGCTCGACTGATTTTTTCCACCTTCACATCAATTGCTTTAGGAATTTCAAAATAGATATCGTGAGAAAATCCTAAACTTAAAATGAGCCAATTTTCTTTAGGTTGAGCTTTATATCCAGTTCCGATAATCATTAATTTTTTCAAATAACCTTCGGTTGTTCCGATAATCATATTATTTATCAAAGTTCTATTCAAACCGTGCAAACTGCGATATTTTTTCTCATCTGAACTTCGTTTCACAAAGATTTTATCATCTTTAGCAGAAGCCGAAATTCCATCATTCATTTCTCTCGACAAAGTTCCTTTTGGACCAGTTACTGTAACTTTTTTTCCTTTAATTTCAACTTTCACATTTTCCGGAATGATAATAGGTTCACTTCCAACTCTTGACATTTGTACCTCTTTAATTTTACCAAATTTTACAAATATATTCTCCGCCGATTTTCTCTTTTCGAGCATTTCGATCGGTCATCAAACCTTTATTGGTTGAGAGAATAGCGATTCCAATGTGATTTAACACAACTGGAATTTCCTTCGAACTAACATAAACTCGTTTTCCTGGCCTACTAACTTTTTGAACATTTTGAATAATAGATTTGTCACCTTCTGCGTATTTCAAAAAAATTTTTATCATCTCAAATTTTCTATTTTTCGTATCAGATTTTTCCAAAATTGAATACTTTGCAATATAATTTTCTTCATCTAAAATTCGCAATATCTCTTTTCGTAATTTTGAAGAATTCAGAATCACGAATTCCTTTTTTCTATTTATACCATTTTTTATAATTGCCAACATATCTGCGATAGGATCTGTACTAGTCATCATTTTCTCCTTACCAACTTGCCTTTTTTACGCCGGGAATTTTCCCTTCTCGTGCGAGTTTTCTGAAACATAATCTGCATATTCCGAAATCTCTAATATATCCTCTGGTTCTTCCACAAAATTCACATCTGGTGTATTCTCTAACTTTGAATTTTTGCTTTTTCTTTGCTTTTTCTACTAATGCTTTTTTTGCCATATTTTTCCTTTTTTTCTGAGAAGGATCCACACTTGGTGGAATTATTCAGATTTGAAAGGCATTCCGAGAGCTTTAAGTAATGCCATTCCTTCTTCATCATTTTTTGCCGAAGTTACAAATGTAATATTCATACCTCTTATTTTATCAATTTTATCGTAAACAATTTCGGGAAACACAATTTGCTCTTTTATGCCAAGTGTATAATTTCCTCTTCCATCAAAAGAATTTTTTGGAACACCGTTAAAATCACGAATACGCGGAAGAACGATGTTGAATAATCTATCAACAAATTCGTACATCATTTCATTTCTGAGAGTGGTTTTTGTCCCGATTGCAACGCCTTCACGCAGTTTGAAATTCGATATAGCTTTTTTGGACTTTATAATAATCGCGTGTTGTCCTGTGATAATTTCCAATTCTTTTCTTGCATTATCAAGCAGAGCTTTATTCTCCGTAGCTTCGCCCACGCCGATATTTACGGAAACTTTTTGCAATTTAGGAATTCTCATTAAATTATCAAATTTCAATTTTTTTTTCAAACTTATTACCAACTCTTTGTAAAATTTATCTTTTAATCTACTCATATTTCCTCGTTAAATCATATCGCCACATTTTGAACAGATTCTTGTGCGACTTTTGTCCTTCAAAATTTTTATTTTAGCTTTTGTTGGTTCACCACATTTTGAGCAAATTAGCAACACATTCGAGACATTGATAGGTGATTCCATTTCGATAACTCCGCCAGACGGATTTTGCTGCGTCGGTCTTTGATGTTTTTTAATAAAATTTACTTTTTCAACGATAACTTTATTATCATTTGGAAATACTTTCAAAACTTTTCCTTCGACACCTTTGTATGCGCCAGAAATAATACGAACTTTATCTTCTTTTTTTATTTTCATAAATAACTCCTAAATAACTTCTGGGGCGAGAGATAGTATTTTCATAAAATGTCTTTCCCGCAATTCTCTTGCAATTGGTCCGAAAACTCTTGTCCCTTTTGGTTCCATTACTTCATCAATCAAAACAACAGCATTATCTCCAAAACGGACATAAGTTCCATCTTTTCTTCTGACTTCTTTTTTTGTTCTGACAATAACACCTTTTTGGATGCTACCTTTTTTAATTTCCGATCGTGGGACTGCAACTTTTACAGATACAGTAATAACATCGCCCAAACTTGCGTATCTTCTTCTGGAACCGCCCAAAACTTTTATACATCTAACTTTTTTAGCTCCGGAATTATCCGCCACTTTCAACATCGATTCTTGCTGAATCATGAATTCTCCTAAAAAATCTACTTTCGTTTTTCAGTAATTTCAACCAATCGCCATCTTTTCGTTTTGCTAACTGGTCTAAACTCTTCAATTTTTACTTTATCGCCAATTTTAGCTTCATTTTTTTCATCATGAACTTTATACTTTTTGTGCTTTCTAATATATTTTCCATACAACGGATGCTTGAACATTCTTTCAACTTTTGCAACGATAGTTTTATCCATTTTGTCACTTACGACAACGCCAATTCGCGTAGGTTTATGTTTTTTTCGATTTTCAGTATTTTTCATTATTTTCCTAAATTATTTTTTTCTTCAATCTCTTTTTCTTTTATAATTGTTTTCACGCGAGCGATATCTTTTTTTATTTCTCTTAATTTCAAAGGATTTTCCAATCTGTGCATAGATTTTTGGAATCTGAGATTGAAAAGTTCTTCGAGAAGATCGCTCTCTTTGAGTAACAATTCATCGATATTCATCTCTCTAATTTCATTCGGTTTCATATAATTTTCCTTAAATTTCTTTTCGTGAAATGAATTTTGTTTTCATTGGAAATTTGTAACTCGCTCGTTTTAACGCCTGTTTTGCCGTTTCGAAATCGATTCCTTCCACTTCAAAAATAATTCTTCCTTTTTTCACAACTGCTACAAAATATTCTGGAGAACCTTTTCCTTTTCCCATACGAGTTTCAGCAGGTTTTACAGTACAAGGTTTGTCTGGAAATATTCTTATCCAAATTTTTCCAGTTCGTTTAATAAAATGAGTGATAGCAACACGCGCGGCTTCAATTTGACGAGCATTTATCCAGCAATTTTCCAAACTAACTAAGCCGAATTCGCCAAATTCAAGTTCAGAACCATTAAACGCTTTGCCTTTACGCCTTCCGCGTTGCTGCTTTCTATGTTTTACTTTTTTGGGCATTAACATTTTTCAAGCACCTTTTCTTATCCTTTCCCTTTTCCTAAAATTTCACCTTTACAGACCCAAACCTTTATTCCAATTATTCCATACTTTGTATTTGCTTCAGTTAGAGCATAATCGATATCAGATCTAAGTGTGTGAAGTGGTGTTCTTCCATGACGATATTCTTCACTTCGAGCAATTTCCGCGCCGTGCAATCTTCCGCTACATTTAATTTTTATTCCGACTGCACCTGACCTCATTGCCTTGCTAATCGCCCTTTTCATCGCTCTTCGATGAGAAATTCTATTTTTGATTTGATACGCGATATCCAAGCCGATTAGTCGAGCATCCAATTCTGCTCTTTTTATCTCTTTTACATCTATATTCAATTTCGAATAACTTTCACTATTTTGCATTTTTAGCAGAGTTAGCAATTCGTGTCTTATCTTTTCGATTTCAACGCCCTTTTTCCCAATTACAACTCCAGGCCTTGCAGTATGAATTGTAATTTTGACATTATCACCTTTTCTGGAAATTTCGATTTTTGAAACCATAGCATTTGAAAGGCGTTTCAGCAGATAATTTTCGATTTTTGCATCTTCATAAAATTTTTCGATATACTCTTTTCTGCTATTTGCAAACCAAGTTGCTGGCCATTTTTTATTTATTCCAATTCGAAAGCCGATGGGATTAGTTTTTTGACCCAACTGATTCCTCCTTCTCTTTTTTGTCTGGATATTCATCTGAAACGGACAAAGTAATATGACAAGTTCGCTTTCTAATCAAATCCGCTCTGCCTTGCGCTCTCGCACGAAACCGTTTCATCGTGATACCTTCATCAACAAAAATTCTATTTATGAACAACTTATGCGTCTCCACTTTTCCCTCTTTATTAACAGCATTTGCAATTGCTGTATTAAGAAGTTTGTCTAATGTTCTTGCAGCTTTTTTCTTAGAAAATTTTAGAATACTTTGTGCCTGCTGAACATTTTGATTACGAATTAAATCTGCAACCAAACGCATTCTTTTTGGAGATCCTTTCTGATTTTTTACTTTTGCAACTGCTTCCATTTTTTTCACCTAATAATTTTTATGTTTATAGAATATTCTTTTTTAATTTATGCCCACGAAAAATCCTCGTCGGAGAAAATTCACCTAATTTATGACCAACCATATTTTCGGTAACGAAAACTGGGACGAATTTTTTTCCATTATGCACAGCAAATGTATGACCGACAAAATCTGGAATTACAGTTGACCTTCTTGACCAAGTTTTTATGACCTCTTTTTTATTTTCTTTATTTAATTTTTCAATTCTTTTCATCAAAAATTCATCAACAAATGGTCCTTTTTTTATCGATCTCGACATTTATTCTCCTTTAGAATTTTCTATTACTTTTTCTTTTTCTTTTTGATAATATATTTATTAGAATATTTTTTCTTTTTTCTTGTCTTGTAACCTTTCGCAGGCAGCCCCCACGGTGAGACGGGATGCCGACCACCAGAGGTTTTTCCTTCGCCGCCACCCATCGGATGGTCAACAGGATTCATAACAACACCTCTTACTTTTGGGCGTCTTCCAAGCCAGCGTTTTCTACCAGCTTTCCCCAATGAAATACTGCTATGTTCGATGCAACTAACCTGTCCAACAGTTGCGTAACACTCTTCGTGAATAAAATGAATATCTCCTGACGGCATTTTTATATGAATATATTTTTTTTCTTTTGCAACAATTCTCGCGCTAACTCCCGCACTTCTCGCAAGTTGACCACCTTTTCCTTTGGTAAATTCAATATTGTGAATTGGCGTTCCAATTGGAATTTTTTTTAGTGGCATTGCATTTCCAGATTTGATTTCAACATCTTCGCCCGCCATAAGTTGTTCATCTACTTTTAATTTATCTGGTGCGATGATATATCTCTTTTCTCCATCTGCATAAAAAAGTAAAGCAATCCGCGCAGAACGATTCGGATCGTATTCAATCGAATGGACTTTTGCGGGAATATTCATTTTATCATATCGTTTGAAATCGATAATTCTATAAAATTTTTTATGTCCGCCACCGCGATGTCGGATTGTTATTCTCCCTTGATTATTCCGACCACCAGTTCTCTTTTTGATTTTTATCAAGGACTTTTCCGGCTTTTGTTTCGTGATTTCTGCGAAATCATAACCAGTATAATATCTCCTTGCTGGAGTGACCGGTTTATACTTTTTCAATGCCATATATTATTCTCCAAATTTTTTTCATATAAATCACAAAAAATTTCAATGTTCATTTTTCCTGTCAATTTTTTTTAATTTTATTTACTGAACAACATCAAATTCTTTAATACTTTGCCCTTCCGAAAGAAAGACAAGTGCCTTTTTCCAACTTGCTCGTTTTCCCGTAAATCTACCCAAACTTTTCGGTTTTCCTTTATAATTTATCGTATTAACTTTTCTCACATCCACATCGAACAGCTCTTCAATAGCATTTTTTATCTCAATTTTATTCGCATTTTTATTCACTTTGAACACATATCCATTCGCGTCGGCTCGAATATGAGTTCCTTTTTCTGTGATGAGTGGTTGAATAATAATTTTTCTCGGATTTTTCATTTGAATGTCTCCTTCATCTTCATAAGAGCTTTTTCGGTAATAACTAAATGATTGGAACAAATTATTTCATATGCACACAAATCTTGCGCACGAATTATCTTTGTGTCAGAAATATTTACAAAGGATTTTATCACTTTTTTAGAATTATCAGGAATGACAATTAGGCATTTTTGATTTTCGACTTTCATATTTTTTAGAATTTGAGCTGCATTTTTTGTTTTTGGCTTTTCAAATTCGAATTCCTCGATAATTGACACCTGTTTTTTTTGACTATTTAGAGCAGATTTCAATGCGATTCTTTTCTTCTTTTTAGAGATTTTTTTATACCAATTTTTAGGGCGAGGTCCAAATGCAACTCCACCGCCGACACGCGTTGGGCTTTTTGCAGAACCGGCTCTTGCGCGTCCTGTCCCTTTTTGTCTGAAAAGTTTTCGTGTGGAACCCTTTATTGCCGAACGTCCTTTTACAGATTTTGTGCCTTGCCTTTGATTTCCGCGATACAACTTTATCACTTCGTAAAGCACATCTGAATTGATTTCACAATCAAATAAGTTTTTTGGCAGAGTAACTTGCCCTATCATTTCACCTTTGTTTGAATATTTATTTACTTTCATAATGATACCTTTTTATGTTTTTTGAATACTGACAACGCTATTTCTATGTCCGGGAATTGCACCTTTTATCATTATCAAATTTCTTTTTTCATCAATTTTAACAACAATTAGATTTCGGACTGTGACTTTTTCATTTCCCATATGTCCTGGCATTTTTTTCA
>JACNJR010000077.1 GCA_014382495.1 Candidatus Cloacimonadota bacterium
AAATTTTGAAATCTGAAAAATATATTGGAAATAAATTTGGAATTTTTGTCGAGCCATCTGCAGCTGCTGCTTGGGCAGGATTTGAAAAATATTGTAATTCAACTCCTAAAAAGAATGAAAAAAATGTTGTCATTCTGACAGGTTGCGGATTAAAAGATTCTAAATCTGCAGAAAAAGCCGTAAATATATAGAGGTCATTTGTTATGAGCTGGATTCTTGGAATTGTAAGTAAAAGCTCCAATTATAACGTAAAAAAAGTTATCATCAATACTGTTCATTCCAAACCGATTTATAAATTTTGTGATAAAAATTTATATCTTGTTGCAGGAGGGCACGAAAAAACTTGTTTATTTAGCAAGAAAGAGAATCCCAAAAGCAAATGGATTGTATGTGGGTCCGGCATAAAAATTGATAATTCCAAATTTTCTATTATGACCAATTCTGACTGGGATGTTTTGCTAAATGCAGAGAATCAAAATGAAAAGTTAAGTAAATTGAACGGGCATTTTGTCTCAGTGGTTTTCAAAAACAAAAATATTATCATCCGAAACGATCAACTTTGCCTTAGAGATATGTTTATCACCGAAACCAAAGAGAGTATTATTTTTTCTACCCGACTCGATTTGGTAGTAAAATTATTAAAAAATCCCGAAATTGATTTTAATTTGTTCGGCACTCATTGGCAACTCCTATATCCTTTAAGGAAAAATTGCTTTGTAAAAAATGTATACAGATTAGGTCCAAATGGTACTGCTCGAATTAATTCTAAAACTTTTACGATTTCAAACAAAAGTTGGTTACCTGAATCCACTCCCAATGTATCTTCGGCAAATCTGGTAGATCTTTTAAAGGAATTTACTCTACTTCCTCAAACATTTTCAACTTTAACCTTAGCCTTATCAGGAGGTATGGATTCTCGGACATTATTGTCATACTTGATCAATAATAATTCAAAAAACTGGAATACGGTAACATGGCATGATGATTCCCATTCTGATGTTATTGTCGCAAAAAAAATTATCCAAAAATTTGACATACAACATTTATTACTTCATAAGGAATTACCAGGTACAGACGAATGCATAAAAGAATACACAAAATTTGTTTTAGAAACTTTGTCTGCTTCAGCAGCCCACAATTTCCACGAACTAACTTATTATAAATATATTAATAAAAATAATTTCTTTATTGATGGTGGGGCAGGAGCATTATTACGAAGAATGATAGGAAATAAATTATTGTTTTATGGCAAAAAGGCAATCTTAAATACAAACATTAATGAGCTCTATCAACATTTAAGAATTCCCAAACCAGATATTTTTGATCATGAAATTAATAATATTTTACGAAAAGGATGCTTATCAGAAATTGGAAAGGAATTTGAGAAGATTCCGAATCCTAAAAAAATTGGTGTGGAAAATTGGATTGATCTGTTTCATATTCGCAATAAATATCCAAATCATGGCGCTCCAGCTCAAGCAAGACTGGATGGATTTTTCCAAAATTATATGCCTTTTGCTCAACCTATTTTATTGAAAAGAATTTTCGACATACCGGCTCGGAAACGGAAAAATAATAAAATCAACAAGACAATATTAAAAAATAATGCAAAACAATTATTGAAAATTCCTTTGGACAAATACGGAGCTGTTATCCCTTTTCATACAAATTTTTATGTTTCTTTTATCAAGGCAAAAATCAAAAATAAATTTTCCAAACCATCGCAAAATGATGCTCCCCATAAATTTCTCAATATAATAAGTGATTATGTTCAGGATAGTGTAAGAAGCAATGAGGTAAAAAATTATAGTCCATATAATTACTCGGAAATCAGAAAATTAGTAGATAGATATTTTTCAGGTGAGACTCATTTGGCAACATTCGTTAATTGGTGGCTAACTTTTGACGTCTGGAGAAAATTAATACAGTAAGTCGAACATCCCTGTTCGCCCACCCTAAAGCTTATCTTTTGACGCATGAAAAAAAATTAATAATCAAGAATCGAAAATGAGGTAAAATACTTTGAAAAAAATTTACGCTGTCATCCTCGCTGCCGGTTACTCATCCCGATTTTCCGCATTCAAGCCATTCGCAAAATATAAAGATGAATATTTTATCGTAACTATTCTGAAAAAATTATCTTTTTTCTGTGAAAAAATTTTTATCGTTACGGGATTTAATGCAAAATTACTTGAAAAAAAATTAAATGATATTTTGCAAGAGACAGAATTGTCCCAAAAAATTAGTTTTGTTTTCAACCATAATTTTCCAAAAGGTATGTTTAGTTCAATTCAAATTGCTGCAAAAAAAGTGTATGAAATCATAAATCAAGAAGATTATGCATTTCTGCATCTTGTTGACCAGCCGCAAATTTCTATTTTGACTTATGAGAAGTTAGCAGAATTTTCCAACAAATCGGACAATTCAATTATTATTCCAAGTTTTCAGCATAAAGCAGGACATCCGATTTTGCTAAAAAAATCTATTCTGAAAAAAATCATTGATTCTGATATAAATGAAACTTTGCGAAATGTTTTAGAAAATTATAAGGCAGATGTTTTTTATGTAAATGTCGATGATTCAGCGGTAATCAAAGATTTTAATAAAGATGAAGATATATCGAATTTTTGCGATTAATTTATGGATATTTCTAAAAAAATCTATCTTTTGAAAGAAGCGAACAAACGGTTTGTGGTAGCGACTCTCGTTGAAATTTCTGGCTCGTCTCCGGGCAAAACAGGTTTCAAAATGATTATTCAAGAAGATGGAAAAATTTTCGGAACTGTTGGGGGCGGAAATCTTGAAATGCTTGTAAAAAAAGATGGCTTGAAAATGTTAAAGTATTCAAAAAATGGTCTGAAAACTTATAATTTAAATAAGAATTCGAAAACGCAAAAAGAAAAAATCGACACAGGAATGATTTGTGGTGGAGTTGCAAAAATTTATTTTGAATCATTTATTCCAAAATTTGATATGTATATTTTTGGAGGCGGTCATATTTCGCAAGCACTTGGCAAAATTCTTAATAAACAAAAATATAAAATTATTGTAATTGATAACAGACAACAGTTTGTAAAAAAAGAACTTCATCCAAATGCTGATGAAAGAATTTTTGCAGATTATGATAAATTCACAAAAAAATTTATGCCTTCTCAAAATTCTTGTGTAATTATTGTAACTCACGGTCATAAACACGATTATGAAATTTTGAAAAATATTTACAGGCGAAAGTTAAATCTAAAATATGTTGGAATGATTGGTTCAAAAAATAAGGTAAAAGCAAATCTAAAAAAATTAAAATCAGAAATTTGTGATGTGGATTTGCAAAATCTATACTCCCCAATTGGACTTGATATTGGTGGAAATACTCCTTCGGAAATTGCATTGAGCATCGCTACAGAAATGCAAGCAATAGAATTTCAAAAGAAAAGTTTTCATATGAAACTCGATACTTACAAAATTTGATGAATTCAAAAAATAAAGAAATTCGAATTGATGCTGTTTCCAAAATTTCTGGTAAGGAAAAATATCTTCGTGATTTGAACTTTCCAAATCGACTTCTCGCAACAACAATTCGCTCGGCTCGCGCAAGTGCTTTAATTAAGAGAATTGAATTCGCGAAGAACTTCGACTGGTCGGACATAACGATTATTTCTGCTAAAGATATTCCCAACAATTCTGTTGCGATAATAAAAAATGATATGCCATTTTTGGCAGAAAACCAAGTCAATTATTTGGGCGAACCGATTATTCTTCTGGCAGCCGAATCTCTGGAAAAATTAGAACTCGCTAAGTCAAAAATTAAAGTAGAATATGAAAATTTGCCGGCAATTTTAAGTATTGAACAATCTGAAAATTCTCGTAACAAAAAAAATATATTTGAAAATATCACAATCAAAAAAGGAGATTTTCCAAAAGCGAAAAAAAGAGCGGATTTCATCATAAAAGAGGAATTTGCAACTGGATATCAAGAACATATTTATCTCGAACCACAAGTAGCAATGGCAATTCCAGAAGGCAATACAATTCATATTTTCGGCTCGATGCAATGTCCATATTATGTCCAAAAAGCAATGGACGAATTATTCCAAGGCACAGGAATCAAAACCGATGTTACTCAAACTCCGACAGGTGGCGCATTTGGTGGAAAGGAAGATTTTCCATCTCTCATTTGTGGACATTCAGCACTTCTTGCACGAAAAGCAAAACGCCCAGTTCTTCTTAGTTATTCTCGCGAAGAAGATGTAAAATTCACAACAAAAAGGCATCCATCAAAAATTATTGGAACTGCTGCTGTGACAAAATCTGGCAAAATTCTCGGTCTTGAAATTGAATTGAAACTGGACAGCGGAGCATATAGCACACTCAGCCCAGTTGTATTGGCTCGTGCAGTTTTGTGTGGTGCGGGCTGTTACAATATTCCGAATGTTGAAATTTCAGGATTGGCGCTGAAAACAAACAAAATTTCTTGTGGTGCCTTTCGTGGATTTGGTGCACCGCAAGCATTTTTCGCAATTGAAATGTTGATTGATAAAATTGCGAGAAAACTCAATCTATCACCACTTGAGGTGAGAAAAAAAAATCTTCTAAAACTGAATGATAAGATGCCAACTGGTCAGCCAATTAATTATAGTTTTGGTTTACGCAAATGCCTTGAAAATGTTTTGAAAAAGTCAGATTTTGAAAGAAAATATTTAGAATACAAAAATTTCAACGAAATTCAAGGTAGACAAAAAAAATTGCTAAAAGGAATCGGACTTTCTACTGTTTTTCACGGTGCAGGTTTTACTGGTATTGGAGAGAATAGAATCAGAGCAATTGCAGAAATAGAGCTTGTTTCTGGCGGAAAAATTATTATTCGTACTGCAAATACAGAAATGGGACAAGGACTTGATACGGCGTTCAAAATCATCGTTTCAAACAGATTGAATATACCATTTTCGGATATTTTAATCGAAGATAAAAACACAAGCAAAGTTCCAAATAGCGGTCCAACTGTTGCTTCGCGAAGCACGATGATTGTCGGAAAACTTCTGCTCGACAATTGTGATAAAATTCTTAAAAAATTTATTGAAAAAGATATTAATTCAGAAAAAAAATTATCATTTTCTGAGAAAGCAAAAAAGTATCATAAAAAATTTGGAAATCTCAAAGTCAAAGCAAAATACAAACATCCAGATTTCATTAAATTTGATGAAAAAAATTACACGGGTTACGGATATCCCGTATATTCGTGGTCGGCAAGCATAGCTGAAATTGAAATAGATTTGGTCACATATCAAGTGAAAGTTAAGAAATTTTATACATCTCATGATATTGGCAAAGCAATAAATTATCAGCAATCTGTTGGTCAGATTTTAGGCGGAACTGTTCAAGGAGTTGGATTTGCAATTTATGAGGATATGCCGATGAATAAAGGCGAAATTCAGAATTCAGGATTTGTGGATTACATTATCCCGACAACAATGGATATTCCCAAAATCGATGTTGATATTGTTGAAGAACCATATTTCTTTGGACCAGAAGGAGCAAAAGCTCTTGGCGAATTGCCGTTTGTTGGCGTTGCTCCAGCAATCGCAGCAGCAGTTAGTCAATCTGTTGGAGAAACAATTCGTGAACTTCCAATTACTCCTGAAAAAATCCAGAAAATTTTATGAAAAACAAGATAACATTTTCACCAAAAAATATTGCGGAATTACAAAATAAAATCTTAGATTATAAATCTCAAAAAGTTGTATTTGTCGCAGGTTGCACAGATTTATTTCTAAAAACTGAAAAGTTAAAAAATGCGGATATCATCATAAATTTATCTGAAATATCTGAACTTAATAAAATTTTTTCTAATGAAAATTATGTTTATATCGGTTCAGTAATTTCAATGAATAAAATTATCCAAAATCAGAAAATAATAAAAAATTTTCCGATTTTAATTCAGGCGTTGAGGACAATTGGTTCTGTTCAAATACGAAATCGAGCAACGCTTGGCGGAAATCTTGCAAATGCCTCTCCTGCCGGCGACAGCATTCCGCCTTTGATGGTTTTGGAAGCCGAAATATTAGCTCAAAATTTATTTGATGATTCATCCAAAAAAATCCCAATTATAAAATTTTTTCTCGAACCAGGAAAAACACTTCTTAAAGATGACGAATTTATCCAACATATCGAAATTCCAATTCTAAAAGAGAAAAATATTTCTTATTATTTCAGAAAAGTTGGACAAAGAGATTCGTTGACAATTAGCAAAACTTCTTTAGCTGGAATTTGCAAATATAATGGAAAAATAAAATGGATTAAATTGGCTGCTGGAAGTATAGCACCAACAGTTTTGCGCTTGTCGGAAACAGAAAAATTTCTATTAAATAAGAAAATAAATAATTCAAATATTGAAAAAGCCAAATCAATTTTGAAATCAGAAATCTCCCCTATTTCCGATATTCGTTCAAATATAAAATATCGCAAAGAAGTGACTGGAAATTTATTGGAAGAATTTTTATTATCACAAATTTCTTGACATATTAACTTAATTTAAAATTTAGGGGTGAAATGATAAGGAGATTTTATGGATAGCAAATTGGATATTAATTTCGACGGTCTTCTCAAACAAAATTTTGCGATTATTGATGTTCGTTATCGCAAATATTCTGCATCAAATGAGAAGTACAAATATGTGATTGTGAGTGTCAAAACTGACCGCGAAAACTTCTATGCGGATATGATTCAAGAACTGACAGGCCGAAAAACGAAAGAAAAAGAGACATATGATTTGTGGAAAAAAATTCTGGAACACAAATTGAAAATCAGCGAACAACTGAATCGTGACATCTCAATAAAAGTCGCTTCAATCGACCTGCTTGAGTCAAAGGAGTAAAATTGGCAAAAGAGAAAACACTTTGTCTGATTAAACCAGATGCTGTGAAAGCTAATCATATCGGTGAGATAATTGCAATTTTAGAAAGTCAGCATTTTTCAATTTTGAAAATGAAGCTGATGAAGATGAACCTAAATCTTGCTGAAAAATTTTACAATGTTCACAAAGGCAAACCTTTTTTCGATGAACTTGTGAAATTTATGACGAGTGGGGAGATTGTTGCACTTGTTCTTGAGCGTGAAAATCCAATCGGCAAATTGAGAGAAATTGTTGGCAATACTGATTCCAATCTTGCAGAAGATGGCACAATTCGGAATAAATTTGGAACTGATAAAGGACAAAATGCAATTCACGCATCCGATGCTCAAGAAACGGCAAATTACGAAATAAGTGTTATTTTCGGAAAATAGTTCTTTTTATTTCGCAATATTTTCACAAAATATACTCATAATATTTTTACAAATTTTTTATGAAAAATAAAATAATCCTACTTCAAGGCGGAATTTCTGAAGAGAGAGAAGTTTCTTTAGAAACCTGTTCCGCAATTAAAATGCGTTGGAAAATCTCGGAAAAACTATTCGTATTATTGACCCAAAAGATTTCTTGCAGAAGAATTCTGTGGATTATTTTTCGATGCTAAAAAAAATTAAAAAGGCGAAATTCGATATTATATTTAACGGTCTTCACGGCGGCGATGGCGAAGATGGCACAATTCAGAAAAAATTTGAAGATGCCAAAATCGATTTTACCGGTTCAAATTCTTACTCAAGTTCTCTTTCAATGGACAAAATTAGAAGTAAAATTCTTGTGCAAAAAATGAAAATTCCCGTTCCTAATTTTCTGCAGATTACAAAAGAGAATAAAGAAAAAATTAAAAATGATTTGAAAAAATTATCATTTCCAATCGTTGTTAAACCAAATTCTTCCGGCTCGTCAGTCGGTATCACGATTGTTGAAAAAGAAAAAGATTTTTCCAAAGCCATTAAAACAGCATTCAATTTTGACAATAAAGTTTTAGCAGAAAAATACATTAAAGGGAGAGAAATCACAGTCGCAATTCTTGGCGACAAAGCACTTCCAGTTGTAGAAGTCAAACCAAAAAATGGTTGGTATGATTACCTTCATAAATACACAAAAGGTGAGACAATTTACGAAGTGCCTGCAAAAATTTCCAAACAGAAAGCTGATGAAGTAACTTCCTATGCAATCAGAATTTACAAGAAATTTCAATGTCGAGATTATGTTAGAATCGATTTCAGATTTGATGGAAAAAATTTCTATTTTTTGGAAGTTAATACGCTGCCAGGAATGACGAAATTGAGTTTGGTTCCAATGGCTGCGGCTACCATCGGAATCACTTTTGACGAATTGATAAATCATATAATCGAAAAAGATTTTTAATAATTGAGATGAAAAAAAATAAGTTTCGTTTTCTCTCTATTTTCTCAATTGTAATATTTTTGGTTACAATTTTGCTCTCTTTTACATCATTTTTCCAGCATTTCGAACTAAAATGGATTGATACAAATTTTGCTCTTCGAGGGGAAAAAAAAATTTCAGACAAAATTGTAATTGCCGCAATCACAGACCAATCAGATAAAGAGCTTGGCAGATTTCCATATCCGCGAAGTTTTTACGCAAAACTTATCGAAAATTTGAACAAAGCTGGTGCAAAATTGATTGTTTTCGATATTGAATTTGCTGAGCAAACACAACTTGAAGAAGATGAAAAACTTGGCGAAACTGCCGCCAAATATGGAAATGTTATCTTCGCAGGAAAAATAGTCAGAGAAAAAATTGGGAATTCTGAGCAGATACGAGTTCAATCTCCAATTCCAGAAATAACGGATAAAAAAAATCGCTGGGGATTGGTCAGCATTTCGCAAGATGAAGATAATTTCGCCCGACAATATTCACTCTTTAGCAAATATAACAAAGAAAATTATTACTCATTGGGAATATGCGCTTTGCAAGAATTATTGAAAACTCAGAAAAAGAATGAACCAAAAATTGTGAATACTTTATCAAAATTTGGAGTTGGGCATTATATTTTTCCGAAGTATTCTGCGAATACAACTTTTATCAATTATTACGGGCCGGCGGGAACATTTCCTACATTTTCTTTGGACACAATTCTTGATGATGAAAAATTTATTACTCAAACGGAAGAGGATTTGGATTTTGAATTAAATACTTTCA
>JACNJR010000079.1 GCA_014382495.1 Candidatus Cloacimonadota bacterium
TGACAAGTTTTTTATCACCATTCCAACTCCATTTTCAATCTGAGGAAAATCGTCATAATATACATCTTCTGGAATTTGCTCATTTGCCATCAGAAAAAATTCATCGGCAAGAGTTACTAATCCAGTTCCAAATTTCTTTTGAAACTTCTTTCGCCATCTGATTGAATTTCGTATCAAATTTTTTGCAAGATTTACATCAACCAAATTTATATTTGGCAAATTTTGTCTGAATTTTGTCAATCCGACTGGCACGATTACAATTGACTGCACAGCTGGATACAACTCTGCAAGTTCAAACAGAGTTTTTTTCAGTTCTATTCCATCATTCCATTCAGGAATTAGAACAATTTGTGTGTGCATTTGAATTCCATTTTTAGCGAGAAATTTCAATTTTTTTTTAATATTAATTTCCGATTTGTATCGCATAATTTTTTTTCTGAGATTTTCATTTATCGTATGAACCGAGACATATAAAGGCGAGATTTTTTGTTCAATAATGCGCTGATAATCCATTTTTCTCAAATTTGTGAGTGTGATAAAATTCCCATAAAGAAACGATAATCTGAAATCATCATCTTTGATTTTCAGTGACGGACGAGCAGAAGGATGCATCTGGTCAACAAAGCAGAAAATACAATTGCAGTTGCATTTGCGAACCTTCATCTCGCATAATTCTAAGCCCAAATTTTCCGAATATACTTTTTGTATTGTAAAAATTTTTTGAGAATCGTTTCGCTTAATTTTTATTCTTAAATTTTCATCAGATTGATAAAATTTGTAATCGATAATATCATTGATTCGATGATTGTTTATTGAAATTAAAATATCGGAAATTTTTATTCCAATTTTTTCTGAAATTGAATTTTTCGCGATATTTTTTATTTTTTGAGACATTTATCAAAATAGAGAAAGCACAGATTTGACCGTACTTTCTCTAATTATTTTTCATCAAAGATTAATTTACATTTCAGTAAGAATTTTCTGTGCGGCGGCGAGTCCAACGCCCCATTCGAATTTCCAACCTAAATCTTTCAAAACCATTTCTAATGCGGCGATTACGGCGATAATATCAAATCGCTCAATATATCCCATATGTGCGATGCGGAAAATTTTTCCTTTCACTTCTGCTTGTCCACCAGCAATTGTAAAACCGTATTCATCTCTCATCTTTTTCACCAGAGCCAAGCCATCAACAGTTTCAGGAACTTTTACAGCGGTTTCAACATCACAAGATGGATTTGCAAACAATTCGAGTCCAAGCGCTTTAATTGCGGCACGGCAGGCAGTTGCGAGATTTTGATATCTCTCAAAACGCTTTTCAAGCCCTTCATTTTTTACGATTTCAATTGCTTTTAACAAACCTTTGACATGAAGAACAGAACCAGTAAATGGATCGGTATTTTTTGCCAGTTTTTTTCGATAAACTTTCCAATCAAAATAATAATTTGATTGAGTACACTTCTCGATTTTTTCCCATGCTTTTTCGCTAACCGCGGCATAAGCGTGTCCTGGCGGAAGCATCAGTCCTTTTTGCGAGCCAGAAACGCAAATATCAACATTCCATTTATCCATATAGAATTTCTGACCGCCTAATCCAGAGATAGCATCAATTACGAGCAATGCATCTGTTTTTTTCACAATTTCGCCAAGCTCTTTTACAGGTATTACAACTCCGGTTGATGTCTCTGTCAATTGAGTATAAACTGCTTTGACATCTCGATTTTCATTAAGTAAATTTTCAACGACTTTCGGCTCTATAGCTGAACCCCAAGGCACATCGAGATAGATTGGATTTGCTTCAAATTTTTCTGCGATTTCTCCCCAACGCTCTGCGAATTTCCCATTTCTGATAATGATTGCTTTTTCACCTCTGTTCAACACATTTGAAACAGCACCTTCCATCGCACCAGTTCCAGATGCTGAGAAAATCAGAACATCATTTTTCGTCTGAAAGATATATTTCAGACCTTCGATTGTCTTGCCGACCATCGCCTTAAATGCTGGCGTGCGATGATGAACCATTGGCTCAGACATAACCCGCAAAATCTCTTCAGGCACAGGAGTTGGTCCCGGCGCTAATAGAAATTTTTTCATAATTGCTCCTTTCATCACTAAATTAGTGAGATTTTATTTTTTTGTATATTCCTTGATTATTTCCATAATCCAGCGTGTTGCGTTTTCCATATCTTCGATTTGAATATTTTCCTGCAAAGAATGAACATCCTTCATTCCAGTTCCGATGATAGCGATATGCAAACCATTTTCATAAAAGATATTTGCATCGCTTCCTCCGCCGCCAATTTCAGTAGTTGGCTCAACTCCAATATTCTCAGCTGCTTTGAGTGCGATTTTCACGATTTCTTCATCTTTGTCAATTTTCAATGCGGGAAAATCTTTATCAATCTGAGATTGGATGTTCGATTGATAAGTTTTTGTGCCAATTTTAATCTTGTATTTAGCAGCGGTTTTTTCAAATTCTTTTACAATTTTTTGAGTCCTATTTTTTAATTTATCTTCATTATGACTTCTAACTTCCCCACTCAAAAAGAGATTTTTGGGAATAATATTATTTGCAACGCCGCCAGAAATTTTACCTATATTTGCAGTTGTTTCAGCGTCAATTCTTCCTAATTTCAGGTTCGAGATCGCTTCGGCAGCAATTCGAATTGCGCTAATTCCTCTTTCTGGACAAGCACCGGAATGTGCTTCTTTGCCCGTGATATTTATTTCAAAAATATTCAAAGACGGCGCATGCGTAATAACCGAACCGATTCTATGACTATCCAATGCAAATCCAATTTTTGATTTTATAAGTGAGTAATCGAGATTTTTGGCTCCAAGTAGTCCAATCTCTTCAGAAATTGTCAAAACGACTTCAATTGGAGCAAATGCAAAATCCTGCTCTTGCAATCTTCTGATGGCTTCAATAATCTCTACAATTCCCGCTTTATCATCGCTTCCTAAAATCGTTGTGCCGTCGCTGAAAATTTTTCCATCTTTTATAATTGGTCTGATGTTTTTTCCAGGTTTTACTGTATCGAGATGAGCACAAAGAAAGAGTGGTTCTTTATCAATTTTTCCAGAAAAACGCGCAATCAAATTTCCGACATTTCCACCAGTTTTTTTGTGTGCTTCATCAAAAATAACTTCTGCTCCCATCTTCAATAAATCATCGCACATTCTTTCTGCCATTGCAAGTTCGTTTTTGGATTCACTGTCAATTTTGACTAATGAAATAAAATAATCTACCAATCTATTTAACATATTTGCTCCGAAAATTTTCAATTTTTTATTAAATTGTTTTAGGGGTTTGTATATTTTTTTGTCAACATAATTTTTTTATTGACAATAATTTTTTCATTAAAAGAGTGAAATTCAATTAAAAAGAGAATTGTCAAACTTTGAAAAAATATTGATATGAAAAAAAGACGAAAAACAAGAGAAATAAAAATTGGAAATGTGAAAATTGGTGGCAATTCGCAAATCTCAATTCAATCAATGACAAATACTGGTACACGCGATACAAAAGCGACTATCAAACAGATTAAGGAATTAGAAAATGTCGGATGTGATATTGTTCGGATTGCGATTCCAGATATGGTTGCGGCGGACAACATACCTGAAATAAAAAAATCGACCAACATCCCAATTGTGGCAGATATTCACTTTGACTATAATCTTGCAATAAAATCGATACAAAATGGTGCTAATGGAATTCGGATAAATCCAGGAAATATCGGCAAAAAGGAGAAGATAAAAAAAATTATTCAAGTTGCACAAGAAAAAAATATTCCTATAAGAATTGGTGTAAATTCCGGTTCTCTGGAAAAAGATATTCAAAAGAAATATGGAATTTGTGCAAAAGCGCTTGTAGAAAGTGCTTTACGCCATATTGGATTTTTTGAAAGTCAGAATTTTCAGAATTTCAAAATCTCAATCAAATCATCCTCAGTTCCTATGACAATTGAAGGATATCGTCTGTTAGCCCAAAAGGTTGATTATCCATTTCACATCGGAATTACAGAAGCAGGAACAAAATTTTGCGGAACAATCAAATCTGCTGTTGGAATCGGAACTCTTTTGGCAGAAGGAATTGGCGACACAATTCGTGTTTCATTAACCGCAAATCCAATCGAAGAAGTAAAAGTCGGAATTGAAATCCTGAAATCATTAGAACTCAGAGAAGGGCCAAATATCATTTCCTGTCCAACTTGCGGAAGATGCGAAATAGATATTATCAAAATTGCTCAGAAAGTAGAAACAGAAGTTCAGAAACTCAACATACGAAAAAATATCACTATTGCGATAATGGGCTGTGTTGTAAATGGTCCGGGCGAAGCAAAAGAAGCAGACATCGGTATTGCTGGTGGAAAAAATGACGCAGTTCTTTTCAAAAATGGAAAAGTATTAAAAAAAATACAATGCAAAAATATCGCAAAAATATTTTTATCTGAAATAAAAAAAATAACAAAAGGTTAAAATTATGGAAACAATGATTTTTCTACTTTTTATCTTTATTTTCATACTATTTTTGGCAATTATATTTCTGATTTACAGGTCAAATCAGATTGAAAAAGTTCGAAAAGAGAGTTCAGATTTTATGAGGAATCATCTCGACGAATTGAAAGAGAAATTTTCCGACAGAGAATTAGAAATTCAGAAATCATTATCTGAACAATTGCAGAAAGTCAATGAAACATTGAATCGTTCAATTTCTGATATCAACAAAAATGTTGGTGATAGTTTGCAAAATACATCTCAAATGTTTGCGAAAGTCCAAAAAAGTGTTGGCCAAATTCAAGAGCAGGCAAAATCGATGGAGATTTTGGGCAAAGATATCGGCTCGCTTCAGGATATTTTATCATCACCAAAACTGCGTGGAGAGCTTGGTGAATTTATTCTGAATGATTTTCTTTCGCAAATTTTACCGAAAAATCTCTTCAAAATGCAATACTCTTTTTCTGATAATTCAGTTGTCGATGCTGTAATTTTTCTTGGTGACAAAATCGTTCCGATTGATGCAAAATTTCCACTTGAAAATTTCCGAAAAAGCTTTGACTATCCGGATTCCAAAGAGAAGCAAAAGCACATTATGCAATTTTATCGAGATGTGAAAAAGCATATTCTTTCAATTTCCCAAAAATATATTCGTCCAAGCGAGAAGACATTTGATTTTGCAATTATGTATATTCCCGCCGAAAATGTTTATTATGAAACGATTATCAAATCAAAATATGAAACTCAATCGGAATATTTGTTTAAATTTGCAATTGAGCACAGCGTGATTCCTGTTTCGCCAAATAGTTTTTATGCATATCTACAAACGATTTCGATGGGACTGCGAGGATTACAGATAGAAAAAAATGCTGAAGCAATCAGGCGAGATTTAACTCAGTTCGAAAATGATTTTAAGTTATATCATCAAAATTTTTCGATATTAGGAAAACATCTTACAAATGCAAAATCTAAATATGATGAGAATTCTTTGCATTTGGAGAAAATTTCCGGGCGGTTTGAATTGATAAGTCAGAAGAAAAATATGGATAAAATAGAGTAAAAAAATAGCACGGGTGGAGGGGAGGCCACCCGTGCGAGGAGGTCACTCAATAATATTTCTATTATCGAGTGTAAGAAAAATTCAGACGGAATTTACATTTATTTTTTTACCTTGTCAAGTTCTTTTTTGCTTTTATTATCTTTTTTAACAGATTTCTTTTTTGTCAATTCTGCGGATTTAATATCTTTTTTCTCTTTTTTGGTTTTTTCAGTTAATTTCTCTTTTTCAACAAATTCGAGAATCGCAAGTGAAACCGAATCACCTTTTCGAATTCGGGTTTTTATCACTCGCGTATAGCCGCCATTTCTATCTTTGTAGTTCGGGGAGATTTCATCAAACAATTTTTTCACAAGATTTCTTTTACCAAGAATTTTGTAAGCTTGTCGACGCGAATGAACGGTATTTTTTTTCCCAAATGTTACTAATTTATCAGCAATTTTGCTTACTTCTTTGGCTTTATTCAAAGTAGTTTCAATTCTGTTATATGTTATCAAATTTACTGATAAATTATTCAGCAAAGCTTTTCTCTGCTTTGTTCTTCTGCCAAAAGTTGTTTTTTGTTTACGATGTCTCATTTCTTTTTCCTAACCTTCTTTAGAGTAGCCAATTTTGCCTCGATATCATTGATATCCATTCCCATTTTTAGTCCATATCTTTCGAGAACAATTTTGATTTCATCAAGGGATTTCTTTCCGAAATTTCTGAATTTTAACATTTGACTTTCAGATTTTGTGACCAAACCTTTCACTTTTTTAATTTTAGCGGCAGAAAGACAATTTCTGCAGCGGACTGTTAATTCGAGATCAGAAACCTTCATTCTCATAAGTTTTTGAAGATTTTTTAATTTTGGATCAACATCATCGGGCGTGATATATTCTGGCTCTTTTTTGAATTGAATAATCGATTTGAAATAATCTTTCAGAATTTTTGAAGCCAAACTTAAAGCATCTTCGGGAGTAATACTTCCATCCGTCCAGATTTCCAAAATCAATTTATCATAATCTATTTTTTCGTCAACTCGTTGTTTTTCGATGTGGAAATTTACTTTTCTCACGGGCGAAAATATTGCGTCAATAGGAATCACGCCAACAGGTTTATCGCCAAGTTTTTGCTCATTTTCGCGACGATATCCGATTCCATTTGAAACCCACAATTCCATAGAAAAATCTACATTCTCAACCAATTCCAAAAGCAATAAATCCTTATTTATGATTTCTATTGTTTTTGGTGATTTAATATTTTTTGCGCTGATTTTTCCTGGACCTTTTGCATTTAATTCTAATTTTATCTCTTTCTCCGCATCGATTTTCATAATAAGATTTTTAAGATTTAGAATCAAATCGACATAATCATTTTTCGAGCCAGGAATTGCACTATATTGATGTGTAATATCTTTCACACGAACGAAACATACCGCTCCCCCTTGAATTGAAGCAAGTAGAACTCTTCTCAAAGAATTTCCAATTGTCGTACCGAATCCTTTTTCCATCGGTCCAATCGAAAATTTTCCATATTTTTCGGAAGAAGATTCCTTATCCATTTCAATATTTTTCGGCATTTGTATCGGTTGCAAATCGGTCATTTAATCTCCTCAAAATTTTTCATAAATCAAAATTGTTATTTATTATTTAGAATAATATTCAACAATCAATCTTGCGTCAATCTCTTGTGGAAGCTGTTCTACTTTTGGTAAATCGACTATTTTGCATTTGAATTCTTTGGGATCAACTTCCAGCCAATTAAATTGTTCAAGAGTTTTATGCGACTGCATCGCTTCTTTTATTATTGGAATTTGTCTGCTTTTGTTTCGAATTTGGATGCTATTTCCAGATTTTACTGAGAAAGATGGGATATCAACTTTTTTGCCATCTACAAGAACGTGCCCATGATTTACAAGCTGACGAGCGGAACTTCGAGAAGTGGCAAATCCGCATCTGTAAATGATATTATCTAATCGTCTTTCGAGAAGAAGAAGTAAATTTTCTCCTGTAACGCCTTTTAATTTTGCAGCTTTTTTGAAATAATTTCTAAATTGTCGCTCCAAAATTCCATAAATTCTTTTAGCTTTCTGTTTCTCTCGTAATCGTACGCCAAAATCACTCATTTTTTTTCTGTATCTGCTGCGCTGATCGCCTGGCGGAACATTTCTTCTTTCTAAACTACATTTGTCAGAAAAACATCTTGAACCTTTGATGAACAATTTTGTTCCTTCTCTTCGACACAATTTACATTTTGGACCTAAATATCTTGCCATTTTTACCTCTTAAATCCTTCGTTGTTTTGGTGGACGACATCCGTTATGTGGAATCGGCGTTGTATCTTCGATTGACAATACATTCAGTCCTTGAGATTCGAAAACTCTAATTGCAGCATTTCTTCCGCTGCCAGGACCATTTATTTTAGCATGAACAGATTTAAGTCCCATATTTGTGACTGTGTTCACAATGTCAATTGCCGTTTGCTGTGCTGCATAAGATGTGCTTTTTCTTGATCCTTTATATCCAATTTTTCCAGCGCTGGACCAAGCAACGACATTGCCTTTCATATCTGTTACCGTGATAATTGTATTGTTGAAAGTGGCTTTAATGAAAGCAATTCCTTCGGTTTCTTGAAGGCGAACTTTCTTTTTTTTAGCCGTTTTGATCTTCTTTTTTACTGCCATATTTTTCTCCTGAAATTATTACTATTTTTTGATTCTTGAACTCCGTGGACCTTTATGACTTCTGGCATTTGAATGTGTGCTTTGACCACGACAGGGAAGCCCAATACGATGTCTCAAACCGCGATAACAACCAATTTCCCGCAATCTTTTCATATTCATCGTAATGTCTTTTCTCAAATCACCTTCAACATTATAATCATTTCTGATGACATCTCTCAGTAAAACAATCTCTTCGCTAGTCAAATCTTTGATTCTTTTACTGCTATCAATTTTGGTTATACTCAAAATTTTTCTCGCAGATGCCCTTCCAATCCCATAAATATGAGTTAATCCAATTTCGACTTTTTTATCATTCGGCAAATCTACACCAATAATTCTAGCCAACTGTTCCTCCCTATTTAACCTTGTCTCTGTTTATGTTTAGGATTTGTGCATACAACATACACAACGCCTTTTCTTTTCACAATTTTACAATTTTTGCAAATTTTTTTTACTGATGATCTAACTTTCATATCTTCCTCAAAAATTTATTTATATCGATAGACAATTCTGCCTTTATCAAGATCATAAGGCGA